>CAJYHU010000332.1 GCA_913774655.1 uncultured Luteibacter sp.
AAGACATCGGCATCCACGCCATCCGGGTTGTCCGGCCCCTTGAGCAGATAGGGCGTCACGGCGGAAATGAACGCGACGCTATGCACGCGGTCGCCGCCGTGACGGGCGACGTAACGCGCCACCTCGCCACCACCCATGGAGAAGCCCACGAGCGTCACGTCGCGCAGGTCGAGCTCCTGCAACACGGTGTGGAGGTCGTCGGCGAAGGTGTCGTAGTCGTAGCCCGTCGCCGGGTGATCCGAGCGACCGAACCCACGACGGTCGTAGGCGATGGCGCGGAAACCGGCATCGGCGATGGCACCCATCTGGTACTCCCACATCGCGCTCGACAAGGGCCATCCGTGGATGAAGACCACGGGGCGCCCCTGCCCGATTTCTTCGTAAAACAGCGAGGTGGGCTGGGCGGTGGCTTTGCTGGTAATGAACGGCATCACGGACTCCGGGCCTGGGTGGAAGGCAGTGACGCTGGCAGCCGGACCATCAATGCCAGGCGAACGGAGCGAAAAGGGGGCGTCGTCATAGACGCCCCCTTCGGGGCCATTCCCCTGCGCACGCATGCGCCCCTGACCGCGGCTCCCGGGGGTGATCCCTTCCCAGCCCACGGCCTACCGCTAGCGTCCCGGCAGGCTCACCGCACGTCGCGAGGCACCGATGGCCGTCACGCCGCGACGCCGGCCTCGGCGTTCACCCCTGCCAGGATCACGCCCTGCAGGTCGGCCACCTGGTCGGTGAGTTGCCGGGTCGTATGCGCCAGGCGGCGGATTTCGTCGGCGATCACGCCGAAGCCCTTCCCGTCGTGGCCGAGCCGGGCGGCTTCGATCGTCGCGTTGAGCGAGACGATGTTGGTCTGGTGGGCGATGAGCTGGATATCCGACACGAGCTCGCCGATGCGTCCCGCGGCCGCCACGGTGGCCTCGGCCTGACGCTCCCTGGCCTGTTCGGCCGCGACGCGATCGCGTTCCTTCTGCACGTCGGTCAGTACGCCGACGGCGCGCAGCGGCGTGCCATCCGCTTCGCGGCTGGTCTGCCCCCGTGCGCGGAACCAGCGATAGTCGCCATCCTTGCAACGCACCCGGTAGTGCACGTCGTAAGGTGTCTGCCCGGTCTTGTCGTTGAGGTGGTCGACGAACGCCTGCAGGGTCAGGTCCTTGTCTTCGGGATGCAGCCGCGACGCCCAACTATCGAGCACGTCCGGAAACTCCGCCGTCGAGCCGAACCCCAGCAACTGCCGGAACTGCGGCGACCACCAGAACGCGTTCTTGGGGTTGATCGGATCGCCCGCGACCACGCTCATGTCCCACAGGCCGTCGTTCAACAGTTCGCGGGCCAGATTGAAGCGGGTGATCATGAGTTCGAGTTCGGCGTCGCGCTCCATTTCGTCATGGATGTCGGTCAGCGACCCTGCCACGCGGATCGGCTCGCCGTTCGGGTGACGAATCGTCTGCCCCTGTGCGCGGAACCAGCGATAGGTCTCGTCGCGCAGGCGAAGGCGATACCGCACGTCGTACGGCGTCCGCCCGCTCGTGTCGGCCAGATGCGCAGAAAACGCGGACAGCGTCGGCTCGACGTCGTCCGGGTGCAGGCGGCTCGACCAGCTGCCCAGCACGTTCGGGAAATCGGCTTCGGACGCAAAGCCCAGCAGGCGGCGGAACTGATCCGACCACCAGAACGGCTGCGACGCGTCGACCTGGCCACCGATGGCTTCCATGTCCCACAAGCCATCGTTGCTCACCCGGCGGACGAGGTCGAAGCGCGCCTGGAGCGCTTCCAGGGCCGCATCGTCCGCGTGGGGCGGCGGATTGACCGTCTCACGGAGTTCGGCAGACGGGTCGGAAACGGTCGACGGGCCAACCGGGATGGCGGGTACGGAGGAACGCGCCGCCCTGAACCAGCGAGAAAGAGCCTGCATGGGGAAGTGCCTGTATCGGGGATGGAGGGTGGCACGTTTTCGGCAAAACCCTCGAAAACTTTAGGCGACCCACGCCGCCGCCCCGTTCCCCATCGTGCCGCAGCGAATCGCCGCGCGTTACGCCTTCTTGAGGAAGCAGGTCTTCAACACGAGAACGCTTTTGCCGTCCCGGACCTCGACATGTTCCTCGTCGTCGGTCAGGTGGATGCTCTTGAACGCACGCCCACGCTTCAACGTCAGGGACGATCCCTTGACCTTGAGATCCTTGATGACGGTGACGCCGTCGCCTTCCACGAGTTCGTTACCGTTGCTGTCACGCACAGCCATCTTGATGTTTCCCGATTAAAAAAAGAGACGCCCGCCCGTCGCCGGCAGGCACGGTGGCGGCGGTGTCAGGCGTCGCCACCCGCAGGCGGCGGGGCCTCGTCGGCATGCCAGGGCCGCCCCGTCTCCCGTTCGATGTAGTCACGGATCATCTGCCGGACCACCTGCGATGGCGTGGTGTCACGCGCTTCGCAAAGGCGTTCGAACACGGCCTTCTTGCGAGGGTCGATCAGGAGGGTCAGCCGCGATGTACGGGATTCCTGGGTCATGGCTGCCACACAAGGACACACATGGCATGATCATACCATGTGCATGTCATGTACATGACGAGGCCCATCACCGCAACAGGGGGGGGGCGACCAGCGGGACGGCGAGCGACAGATCCCACGCTGGACGTCCGCGGCATGTGGCTCAATGGACATCCAAGCATGCCGTCCGCAGCCGGCCCACGGCGTTGCGCTTCGCCATGGCAAGGCCTTTGCCTGTCAGGTGCGTTTGCGTTGCTCGCTTGACGCAAGAACGCCCCTCGTCGAGCGTCAACGGGATCATGTCGTACCATCGGCAGCCCGGAGGCCCCGATGAACCCCACCGTTGCGATAGCCCCTCCCCCCGGCGCTCCCCTGTGGTGCCGCCCTGTTTATCTGGTGGCGACGGCCCTGGCGTTCGTCGCCTACGCCGCCGCGATCCGCGTGGCACTGGATGCCGACTTGCCAGCAACGCTGCTAGGCGCGCTGGCTAACACGGTCCCCGTGATCTTGCTGGGGATGGCGATACGGCACGTGGTCGTCCACCGGCTCATCGGTCGCTCCATGCTCACGCAACTGGTCGTTCATCTCGGCATGGGGGCGATCTACGCGCTGCTGGCCTATGGGATGGTGCTGGTGCTGCTCGGCTTCTTCGTAGGCAAGAGCCCCGACGGTTATCTCATCCGGCCCTTCAATAAAGGTGGCCTGGCATGGCAGACGCTCGAGAACGTCACCACCTACGCGCTCATCGCCGCGCTCGCCCATCTGCAGGCCATGCGCGATACCCTGGCCTCGCTCGGGGCTGTCCCGCCCGCGCCCACGCCAGGGCCATCGTCGGATGCCGATCCGGCACCCGAGGCCAGGCCGTCACGCCATTTCGTACGGATCGGCGACGAGTGGCGCCCGCTGGACTGGGACACCGTCGTCTGTATCGGTGGGGCAGATGACTACGCCGAGGTGCGAACGACCGATGGCACCCACCTGGTTCGCGTTACCCTGGCGGAGTTCGAACGCACGCTCGATCCAGCGCGTTACGTGAGGGTGCATCGGTCGTGGCTGGTGGACATCCAGCGAGTCACGCACATCGAACCGGCCGGCGGAGGCTGCCTGCTGCTTCACCTGCCTGCCGGGCCGGCGGTGAAAACGAGCCGGGAAGGTGCGAAGCGCGTTCGCGATCGCGTCCTTTGACCGACTCGCCGTGTTCGTTCGCCGCTCCGTCGGCGCTTTTGGCTGGATTTTCGCCACCCAGCCTGCCAGGGAGCCCAGCATCCCGCCCCGACGCCCCACGTTCCGGGGCAACGGGAGCACCGTATGAAACGATGGATCCGGATCGCCGCCATGGCGGCCGTGCTGGTGGTACC
>CAJYHU010000333.1 GCA_913774655.1 uncultured Luteibacter sp.
AACGACCTGCACTACCGCGGCTACGACATCCTGGACATCGCCGAGGTCTGCGAATTCGAGGAGATCGCGCACCTGCTGGTGCACGGCAAGCTGCCCACGCGCGCCGAGCTGCGGACGTACAAGACAAGGCTGAAGTCCATGCGCGGCCTGCCGGCGAGCGTGAAGGACGCGCTGGAGAGCCTGCCGGCCAGTGCCCACCCGATGGACGTGATGCGGACCGGCGTCTCGGCCCTGGGTTGCGTGCTGCCCGAGAAGGACGACCACAACATCGCCGGTGCACGCGACATTGCCGACCGTTTGATGGCCTCGCTGGGCTCGATGCTGCTGTACTGGTCCCACTGGAGCACCGCCGGCCGGCGCATCGAGGTCGAGACCGACGACGACTCCATCGGCGGCCACTTCCTGCACCTGCTGCACGGACGCAAGCCTTCGCAGGCCTGGGTGGGCGCGATGCACACCTCGCTGAATCTCTACGCCGAGCACGAGTTCAACGCATCGACCTTCACGGCCCGCGTGATCGCCGGCACCGGCAGCGACATGTACTCGTCCATCGCCGGCGCCATCGGCGCGCTGCGCGGCCCGAAGCACGGGGGCGCCAACGAAGTGGCCTTCGAGATCCAGAAGCGCTACGACAACCCCGACGAGGCCGAGGCCGACATCCGCCGCCGCATCGAGGCCAAGGAGGTGGTGATCGGCTTCGGCCATCCCGTTTACACCGTGAGCGATCCGCGCAATGTGGTGATCAAGGGCGTGGCGAAGCGCCTGTCGGAGGAGGCCGGCGCCACGCGCATGTTCGACGTCGCGCAGCGGCTGGAATCGGTCATGTGGGACGCGAAGAGGATGTTCCCCAACCTGGACTGGTTCAGCGCCGTGAGCTACCACCTGATGGGGGTGCCGACGTCGATGTTCACGCCGCTCTTCGTGATTGCGCGCACCAGCGGCTGGGCGGCCCACGTGATCGAGCAGCGCATCGACAACAAGATCATCCGGCCGAGCGCGAACTACACCGGGCCGCAAGACCTGGCCTTCGTGCCGATCGATGCGCGGGTTTGAGGCGTGGTGGGCCGGTGGGAAAGCTGAACGAATGGTCAGGTGCCGCTGGTGGGCATGGCTAGGATGCGCCGCAGGGCCGCACGCAGAGGCGGCCTTTCCACCACAACACCGGAGACTTCCCATGCCCCTCGACCGCCGCACCTTTTCCGCCGCCCTGGCCGCCCTCGGCCTGCCGCTGCCACTCATCGCCTCGGCGCAGGACGGCTTTCCGAACAAGCCGATCCGCATCGTGTGCCCCTTCGCGCCGGGCGGCGGCTCGGACTTCATCGCCCGCGTCGGTGCCGACCTGCTGGGCAAGAACATCGGCCAGTCGGTGATCGTGGACAACCGCCCCGGTGCGGGCGGCACGCTGGGCAGCGACTATGCGCTGCACCAGCCGGCCGACGGCTACACGCTGCTGCTGGTGGCAGGCAGCTACACGGTCAACCCGGCGCTCTACAAGCTCAAGTTCGATTCGGCCAAGGACATGACGCCGGTGATCCAGCTCTCCAAGGGCGCTTACGTGGTGTGCGTCAATCCGGCCAAGGTGCAGGCGAAGAACCTGGCCGAACTGCTCGAGTACGGCCGCAACAACCCGGGCAAGCTCAGCTTCGCCTCCGCCGGCAACGGCAGCCACCTGCACATCGCCACCGAATACATGTTCGGCATGGCGAAGGTCAAGGCCACGCACATCCCGTACAAAGGGACGGGACCGGCCATCACCGACCTGATCGCCGGCAACGTCGACATGCTGGTGGCCGGCACCGAAGGCCTGATGCCGCACGTCAAGGCCGGCAAGCTGCGTGCGCTGGCGGTGACCACGGCGCAGCGCCAGGCCGCCTACCCGGACATCCCCACGGTGGCCGAGGCGGGCCGGCTGCCCGACTACGAGGTCGTGGCCTGGCACGGCCTGATCGCGCCGAAGAACCTGCCGGCCGCGGTTCTGGCGAAGATCAACGCCGCCATCAACACCGGGCTGAAGGCGCCCGAACTGGTGGCGAAGCTCGAGCCGACCGGCGTGTCGCCCGCCGGCGGCACGCCCGAGCAGTTCGGCCAGCTGATCCGCGTCGAGATCCCGCGCTACGCCAAGGTCGTGCAGGACAACCACATCCAGACCCAATGAAGGCCGCGCCGCCCGCGCGAGCGGCGGCGCCCGTGATGAACCGTTCGTACCGCCAACCTCTGCCAGGCACCGGCCTGGACTACTTCGATGCCCGCGCCGCCGTGGAGGCCCTCCAGCCAGGTGCATGGGCCGGCCTGCCGTACACCGCGCGGGTGCATGCCGAAAACCTGGTGCGTCGCGGCGACCCGGCGCATCTTCAGGACTACCTGCGCCAGATCGTCGAGCGCCGCCGCGACCTGGACTTTCCCTGGTACCCGGTGCGCGTGGTGTGCCACGACATCCTGGGCCAGACTGCGCTGGTCGACCTGGCCGGCCTGCGCGACGCGATCGCGAAGGAGGGTGGCGACCCGGCAGCCGTGAACCCGGTGGTGCCGGTGCAGCTCATCGTCGACCATTCGCTGGCGGTGGAGTGCGGCGGCTTCGACCCCGACGCCTTCGCCAAGAACCGCGCGATTGAGGACCGCCGCAACGAGGACCGCTTCCACTTCATCGAGTGGACGAGGAAGGCCTTCGACAAGGTCGACGTGATCCCCGCGGGCAACGGGATCATGCACCAGATCAACCTGGAGAAGATGTCGCCCGTCGTCGCCGTGAGCGAGGGCGTGGCCTTCCCCGACACCTGCGTCGGCACCGACAGCCACACGCCGCACGTCGACGCGCTGGGCGTGATCGCCGTCGGTGTGGGCGGCTTGGAGGCGGAGAACGTGATGCTCGGCCGCGCGTCGTGGATGCGGCTGCCCGACATCGTGGGCGTGGAGCTGACGGGCCGCCGCCAGCCTGGCATCACCGCCACCGACATCGTGCTGGCACTCACCGAGTTTCTGCGGCAGCAGAAGGTGGTCGGCGCGTATGTCGAGTTCTTCGGCGAAGGCGCGCGAAGCCTCTCGATCGGTGACCGCGCCACCATTTCGAACATGTGCCCGGAGTACGGCGCCACCGCGGCGCTGTTCGCCATCGACGGGCAGACCCTCGACTACCTGAGGCTCACCGGCCGCAGCGACGAACAGGTGCAGCTGGTCGAGACCTATGCGAAGGTGGCGGGCTTCTGGGCCGACGACCTGCAGACGGCGCAGTACGAGCGTGTGCTGCGCTTCGACCTCGGGGCCGTGGTGCGCAACATGGCCGGCCCCTCGAACCCGCACCGTCGCCTGCCGGTGAGCGCGCTGGCCGAGCGCGGCATCGCCGACAGCGCGAAGCTCGCTGCTGGCCATGCCGACGAGGCGGAGGGCCGCATGCCCGATGGCGCGGTGATCATCGCCGCCATCACCAGCTGCACCAACACCAGCAACCCGCGCAACGTGATCGCGGCAGGGCTGCTGGCGCGCAGTGCCAACGCGCGCGGCCTGGTGCGCAAGCCCTGGGTCAAGACTTCGCTGGCGCCGGGCTCGCGGGCCGTGGAGCTGTACCTGCGCGAAGCGAAGCTGCTGGGGGAACTGGAACAGCTGGGCTTCGGCATCGTCGGCTTCGCCTGCACCACCTGCAATGGGATGAGCGGTGCGCTCGACCCGGCGATCCGGCAGGAGATCGCCCGGCGCGACCTGTACGCCACGGCCGTGCTCTCGGGCAACCGCAACTTCGATGGGCGCATCCACCCGTATGCGAAGCAGGCGTTCCTCGCGTCGCCGCCGCTGGTGGTGGCCTACGCGATCGCGGGTACGGTGCGCTTCGACATCGAGCAGGACGTGCTGGGCATCGACGGCGACGGCCGCGAGGTGCGCCTGAAGGACCTCTGGCCGAGCGACGAGGAGATCGACGCCATCGTCGCGGCGAGCGTCAAGCCTTCGCAGTTCCGTGCCGTGTACGAGCCGATGTTCGCCATCCGCGCCGACGATGGCGAGAAGGTCGATGCGCAGTACGACTGGCGGCCCCGGTCCACCTACATCCGCCGCCCGCCCTACTGGGACACCGAGGGCGTCGGCGCGCTGGCCGCGACACCGCGCACCCTGCGCGGCATGCGCCCGCTGGCGATCCTGCCGGACAACATCACCACCGACCACCTGTCGCCGTCGAACGCGATCCTCATGGACTCGGCCGCCGGCGAATACCTGCACCGCATGGGGCTGCCGGAGGAGGACTTCAACTCCTACGCCACGCACCGCGGCGACCACCTCACCGCCATGCGCGCGACCTTCGCCAATCCCCAGCTCGTGAACGAGATGGCGGTGGTGGACGGCGTGGTGAAGAAGGGATCGCTGGCACGCATCGAGCCCGAGGGCCGGGTGGTGCGCATGTGGGAAGCCATCGAGACCTACCTGAACCGGCGGCAGCCGCTCATCGTCATTGCCGGCGCCGACTACGGCCAGGGCTCCAGCCGCGACTGGGCGGCCAAGGGCGTGCGCCTGGCGGGCGTGGAAACGGTGGTGGCCGAGGGCTTCGAACGCATCCACCGCACCAACCTCATCGGCATGGGCGTGCTGCCGCTGGAATTCAGGCCGGGTACGAATCGCCTCACGCTGCAGCTGGACGGCACAGAAACCTAC
>CAJYHU010000334.1 GCA_913774655.1 uncultured Luteibacter sp.
CTTGACGCTTACCACCGTCATGGATTGAAACTCCGCAAAAGGCGCCACATCTAGGCGCATGAAAGGCGACCCCGCATGATAATGTAACGCTTGGCCCCACGGCACCGCCCAAGGCTATTTAGCACGATCAAAAAGACGAATCGATGAGCATCCAGATCACTCCCGCCGCGTCCGACCGCATGCGCGCCTTCCTCGACCGGGCGCCCGAGGCCGCGGGCGTGCGCTTTGCCGTCAAGCGGATGGGCTGCTCGGGCTTCGGCTACGTGGTCGACCTGGCCGGCGTGGTGGCCGCCGACGACGCGGTGCTCGATATCGACGGCATCCGCGTGGTCATCGACCCGAAAAGCCTGCCCCTGGTCGATGGCACCCTGATCGATTTCCAGCGCCAGGGCCTTAACGCCTCGTTCGTGTTCCACAACCCGAACGCCACGGGCGAATGCGGGTGCGGCGAAAGCTTTACGGTCTCCTGAGGCGAGGTTCGCCGGGCGCCCACCCCACGTCGCCCGACGATAGCCTGGCGCCGCGTAAGGGCGCGAGCCGGCCGCGGATGCGCCCCGCCGCTTGAAAGTGCCCCGGCGTGCCCCTTACAATGCGCGGCTACCTCTCCGCCCGGAGGGGTTTCTTGCCTCACCGGTCCGCCCGGGAGGCTGCCATCCCCGCCAGGGGTGCATCCACAAGGAGCCACCATGCGTCATTATGAAGTCGTGTTCCTGGTCCATCCGGACCAGAGCGAACAGGTGCCCGCCATGATCGAGCGCTACAAGGCGCTGATCGAAGGCGACAACGGCAAGATCCACCGCCTCGAAGACTGGGGCCGCCGCCAGCTGGCCTACCCGATCGAGAACCTCGCCAAGGCTCACTACGTGATGCTGAACATCGAGGTCACCCAGAACGTCCTGAACGAGCTCGAGACGGGCTTCCGCTTCAACGACGCGGTGCTTCGCCATCTCGTGGTCCGCCGCGACGAAGCCGACACCGAGCAGTCCTTCATCCTCAAGAGCAAGGAAAAGGACGAGCAGAAGGGTTCGCGCCGCCGTGACGACGACCGCGCCGACAACGACAACGACAGCGATCGCGACAGCGACGACTGATAGGGGATCCAGCCATGTCCAAGTTCTTCCGTCGCCGCAAATTCTGCCGCTTCACCGCCGAAGGCGTGAAGGAGATCGATTACAAGGATCTCAACACCCTCCGCCAGTACATCACCGAGAACGGCAAGATCGTGCCGAGCCGCATCACCGGCACCAAGGCCCGTTACCAGCGTCAGCTCGCGACCGCCATCAAGCGCGCGCGCTTCCTCTCGCTGCTGCCGTACACCGACAACCACGACGTCTGATCGGTCGCGCCTTTCGCCCACGAGGGGAAAGGCGCTGCCCCAAGGCGTGATTTCGGACAACCGTCCTGGCTGCACGGGGCCCAACCCGTGCTAACGAAAAGGAACATCCCATGGATCTCATTCTCCTCGAGAAGGTGAAGAACCTCGGCAACCTCGGCGACAAGGTCAGCGTCAAGCCGGGTTATGGCCGTAACTTCCTCCTTCCCACCGGCAAGGCCGCTCGCGCGACCGCCGACAACATCGCTGCGTTCGAAGCCCGTCGCGCCGAGTACGAAGCCAAGGCCAAGGACCAGCTTTCCGGTGCCGAAGGCCGTGCCGCCAAGCTCGACGGCGTCGAAGTGACGATCGAAGTGAACGCCTCGCCGGAAGGCAAGCTGTTCGGCTCGGTCAGCCCCCGCGATATCGCCGAAGCGCTCACCGCCCAGGGTCATGACGTCGACAAGAGCGAAGTCATCCAGGGCGAAGGCCCCTTCCGCAACGTCGGCGAGTACGACGTCATCGTCAACCTGCACGCCGACGTGCAGCAGACGGTCAAGGTCAAGGTCGTCGGCGCGTAAGCACCGTTCGACCGCAGGTCCTTGGAACGGGTGCCCCTGGGGCGCCCGTTTTCGTTTGAGTCGGCACGTGCGCCCGCTTTGACGGTGCAGCGGCCGTCACCCACAGGTTATCCACAGAGTTATCCTCTCACGGCATGCGACGCGCGCGTATGATGGCCTACACGGCCGTGCCGTCCCCGGGTCGGCGTCCGACGCATCACGAGGTAATCCATGTCCTTCCATCCCGACCGCGACGAGCGGGGCGAGCGCGGAGAGCGGCGCCGCCGGCGCGAATCCAGCGTGCCCTCCATCGACACCCTGCGCGTTCCCCCGCATTCCATCGAGGCGGAGCAGGCGGTCCTGGGCGGCCTCATGCTGTCGCCGGATTCGCTGGACAAGGTGGCCGATCGGCTCACGGACGAAGACTTCTACCGCAAAGACCACCGCTTCATCTGGCGCGCCATCAACGAATTGGCGGGCAAGGGGCTGCCGTGCGATGCCATCACCCTGGGCGAGTGGTTTCAGGCCAACGGCATGGAAGAGATGGCGGGCGGCGCCGCCTACCTTCTCGAACTGGCGAGCACCACGCCGAGCGCGGCGAACATCGCCGCGTATGGCGACATCGTTCGCGAGAAGTCGGTCCTGCGCAAGTTGATCGACGCCGGCACCTCGATCACCGAAGATGGCTTCCGTCCCGAGGGCAAGAGCGTGCAGGAGGTGATGGAACTCGCCGAGCAGCGCGTGTTCCGCATCGCCGAATCCGGCGCGCGCGGTAAAAAAGACATCGTCTCCATGCGCGAGGCGGTGAGCGATGCGTTCCGCATGCTCACCGAGCGCTATGAGAACCGCGGCCAGCTCACGGGCCTGTCGACGGGGTTCACCGATCTGGACGAACTCACCGCCGGCCTGCAGCCTTCCGACCTCATCATCATCGCGGCGCGTCCGTCGATGGGTAAGACCGCATTCGCGCTCAACCTGGCCGAAGCCGCCGCGTTGCGCGGCAAGAAGGCCGTGGCGGTGTTCTCCATGGAAATGTCGGCCTCGCAGCTGGCCTTCCGCCTGATTTCGTCGCTGGGCCGCATCCACGCGCAGAACCTGCGTAACGGCGATCTCGCCGAGGAAGACTGGCCACGCGTCACCTCGGCCATCACCATGCTCTCCGACGCGAAGATCTTCATCGACGACACACCAGCGATGTCGCCGGTCGAAATGCGTTCGCGCTCGCGCCGCCTGCAGCGTGAGCACGGCCTCGGACTTATCGTCATCGACTACCTGCAGCTCATGCAGGTGCCGGGCCACAGCGAAAACCGCGCGACGGAAATCTCGGAGATTTCCCGCGGCCTGAAGGCGTTGGCCAAGGAGCTCAACGTGCCCGTGATCGCGCTGTCGCAGCTCAACCGCTCGCTCGAGCAGCGTGCGGACAAGCGCCCCATGATGTCCGACCTGCGCGAATCGGGCGCCATCGAGCAGGATGCCGACGTCATCATGTTCATCTACCGCGACGACTACTACAACAAGGAATCGCCGGATAAGGGCCTGGCCGAAATCATCATCGGCAAACAGCGTAACGGCCCGACCGACACGGTGAAGCTGGCCTTCCTCGGCCACTACACCAAGTTCGAGAACTGGGCGCCGGATTCCTACGTCGGAAGCTTCGACTGACGCGAATGGCGTCGCCCGACGGCAGGCGGTCGCATCGTCGATCGCCTACGTCACGGCCGGCCCATTCCCACGTGCTCGACGCCGGTCCGCCGATAGGGCGTGCGTCGGTGCGTCTTTAGCATCGTCCGGTCTCGCGACAGCCTGTCCGCCCTCGTGCCCGAATGCCGGGCAGGTTCCATTTTCGGGCGCAAGGACAGGGATTCATCCATGGAGCAGTACCTCAGGCCGGGCGCGCGTGCCCTCGCCGTCATCGGCACCACGTTCATGCTCACCGCATGCAACGCCGCTAATCCGCTGGTGACCAAGTCACAGCGCGAACACGAGGCCCGGGTGGCCGCCATTCCGCATTGCGCGAAGAAGCTCGGCAGCCTGTCGGTCATCGAGCCTGAGGGCGACGTGCACTGGTGGACCCAGCAGCAGCTGCCGTCGCCGACCAAGCTGATCAAGGTATTCGTGGCCAAGTCCGGCTGCTTTTCCCTCGTCGATCGCGGCACGGGCATGAATGCCGCCATGCGCGAACGCGAGCTGGCGTCCGGTGGCCAGTTGCGCGGCGGTTCGAACGTCGGCAAGGGCCAGATCAAGGCCGCCGACTACGTGATGGTTCCCGACCTCACGGCGAGCAACAAGGACGCGGGTGGCCTGGCTCTCGGCGCGATGGTGGGCGGCGGCGCCGGCGCCTTGCTAGGCGCGATCAGCCTCAGTTCCAAAACGGCCGACGTCGTGTTGACCGTCACCGACGTGCGTTCGTCCGAACAGGTCGCCCTGGTCGAAGGCCACGGTGAAAAGCATGACCTCGGCTTCGGCGGCGGCGGCGGGCTCTGGGGCCCGGGTGGCCTGGCGGGCGCGGGCGTGGGCGGCTACGCCAGTACCACCCAGGGGCAGGTGATCGCCATGGCCTACCTCGATGCTTACACGAAGCTCGTGTCCGAGCTCGGTGGCCTGCCATCGGATGCGTCGGCTGCCAGTCGTCGACAGACGGGCACGGTGCGGGTGAAAACGCGCCTGGCAAAGGCGTCCGATGGCAAGGTCGCCGTGCGTTCGCTGGAGCCGGGCATGATGGTGTATCCCACCGGCAACAAGGCGGGCCTGATGTGGGAGGTCGAAGACGAGCACGGCAACAAGGGCTGGGTCTCGTCGGAAAGGTTCGACCTGGCCAAATGACCTCGGGGGCGGGCGGTTGGCCGCCGCCCGCCACATTCATGCCATGCCGGGGGCCGGGGCTTGCCGCTAGACTGCGTGGTCACTTGCCGTCCTGCCGTGTGTTTCATGAGCCGCACTACCGTCGCCACCATCCACCTGGGCGCCTTGCGTCACAACCTCGCACGCATACGCGGACTCGCTGGCGATGCCCGCGTCATGGCCGTGGTGAAGGCAGACGCTTACGGCCACGGGCTCGAACGCGTGGCGCGTGCGCTCGACGACGAGGCGGACGCGTTCGCCGTTGCCGCCATTGCCGATGGCCTGCGCCTGCGCGCGGCGGGACACCGGCAGCGCATCGTCGTGCTGTCCGGACCCGACACACCCTCGGACATTGCCGAAATGCAGCG
>CAJYHU010000335.1 GCA_913774655.1 uncultured Luteibacter sp.
CGCCGATATCCCTCCAGAGCAGCGCCCACAGCGCGAGGCCGACGCGAGCGATGCAGGAGACGCCTTGCGCTGTGGGCGCTGCTCTGGTGGGATATCGGCGTCGGTCGCGAGATCGGCCGCCACCTGCAGGGTGCCGGCAACCTTGCCGCGTGGATCGCCTTGGCCGGGGTGACCGCGTGGGTGGTCGGCGAAGCCAGCCGTCGCGTGCGTAAACTCGATCTGGGACTCACGCTGGCCTTCCTGGTGCCGGTGATCTTCCTGCTTCTGGTCTTCATGGCGCAGGCGGCGGACGATCGCCACGTGCAGCCGTTCAGTGGGTATGCGTTGCTGGCGGTGATCGTCGCCGGTATCGCCGGATGGTTCGCGATGCGGGCGATCCGCGACGGCCACCGTGTGGCCGTCGTCGCCGCCAACGTACTGTGGTGGGCGCGCTGGCTGGCCCTTGTCGCGGTAGCGACCGACGTGGCCGTCGGTACGTCGGTTGCGCTCGGGCCCGGGTGGGTCGCGGCGATGTTCGGGGCGCCGACGTTGCTGCTGACCGCCGCCTTGCTGTGGTGGCCTCGGCCCGTGATGGCACCGTTACCGACGTCGACGAGGGCGCTTCGCCTGATGCTCGGCGGTGTGTTGCTCGCAGGCACCGCCATCATCGGCCTGGCCTTGCTGGGCAACGCGGGCGGCGTGCGGCCGTTGCCGTTCGTGCCGCTGCTCAATCCCGTCGACCTGTTGCTTGTCGCCGTGGGTGTGCTGGTGTTTCGCGGGATGTCCGATCCCCTGGCCCCGGTCGGGCTCCGCAGGATCCGTCCGCCGATCGTGGCCGCGTGGGTGTTCATGCTCGCCACGAGCGCCACGCTGCGCGCCGTGCATCAGCTGGGCGGCGTGCCTTGGAGCGGGGCGCTGATGGGATCGAGCCTCGCGCAACTGTCGCTTACCGTGGTGTGGAGCGCGGTGGGCGTGCTGGCCTGGGTCGCCGGATCGCGTCGCGGGCAACGCACGCTCTGGCTGGCCGGCGCCTGCATCATGGGCCTGGTGCTGGCGAAGCTCCTGCTGGTCGATCGCGACCACCTGGGCAACCTGTTCGGCATCGGTTCGTTCATGGCCTACGGCCTGTTGTGCACCCTCGTCGGATACCTTGCCCCGGCACCGCCGCGGCAGATCGCGGAGTCGCCCCATGCGTCGTAAAGGATCGTTCGTCGCGTTGATCGCGGGTCTTGCCACGGCCCACGCCGCGGACGCGCCGCGTTTCGCGTACGCCTATCCGCTCGCCACGCCGCCGGGCGCCAACGCTTATCTCGTCGAACTGCCGCAGGACGCCTACCGCTGGGCGGTGGCGGACGCCGGCCTGGCCGACGTGATCGTGGTAGACGCATCGAATCGTCCGGTGGCGATGGGACCGTATCGCGCAGCCGGTGCCCAGCAGCGGCGGATGCCGGTCACCGTCGCGCTCCTGCCGGTACCTCCAGTGGCGGCGGGGGCCGTCGGCCCGAGCATTCGCCGGGACACCCAGGGCAACATCCTCATCGAGCCGGGGGCGGCGCCCGTGAACGGGGCGCCCCGCGAATGGTTGCTGGACGCGCAACGGCCGATCGCCGCCGAGTCCCTGGCGTTCCCTTCCGGGGATCGCGAAGCCAACCTCAGCGTGGATATCGACGGCAGTGCCGACCTGCAGCAATGGGCGCCGCTCGCGCGAGACGTCGCCATCGTCACGGTGGGTCGCGGCGACGGCGCGGTGCAGGCGCTCACTGCGACGCTATCGGGCGCCGCATGGCGCTATTACCGGGTGCGTGTCCGCCAGGGCGAGGCTCCTTGGGACACCGGCCATGCGTGGACCGCGACGCTGACCGGCGTCGTCACCGACGAGGGCACGCGCGACGACGCGCCCCTGCGCTGGTTCGACATGGCGCCGACGAGCCAGGCCGCGGGCGGGCAGGGCGTGGACTACGAGGTTCTCCTGCCCGCCGCGCTCCCCCTGATCCAGGTGCGTGCCACGCTCGGCCCCGACGACCAGGTGGCACGCCTCGACGTGGCGGCGGTCGATGGCGCGGCGATCGACGCGTTGGGCAGCCTGGTGATCGCCCCGGGTGCGGCGCCGCCAACGCTCGTGCTGGCACCCTATAGGCGCAACCACCTGCGTGTGCACGTGTCGACACCCCTGCGCGAGGCTCCCCGGCTGAGCCTCGGCTGGCAACCGGATCGCTTCGTGTTTCTTCCCGAGGGGCAGCCGCCGTATCGCCTTCTGGTCGGCAGCCGCTCGGCGCGTCGCCCCGACTGGCCGATCGGCGATGCGCTGGCAGGCCTGCGGCAGCGGGGCGGCCCTCAGTGGCGCCCCACCGCCGCGACCGTGGGACCGGGCGAACCCCTCGCGGGCCGTCAGGCGCTCGACGCGCCGCCGGCACCGTTCGACTGGACGCGACCCCTGCTCTGGGCGGTGTTGCTGCTGGGCGCCGGCGTGATCATCGGCATGGCCGCCAGCCTGCTGCGTCGCAAGGGCCCGGGCGACCGTTGAGGCACCCTGCACGGCGAACGCGCGATAATGCGCGTTCACCGCACGCAGCGAACCCCATGTTTTCCCAATCCCCCGGCCTGTTTGCCGAACCCGATGCGCTGAAGCCGCTCGCCGAGCGCATGCGCCCGAGATCCCTCGACGAGATCGTGGGGCAACAGCGTGTCGTCGGTGAGGGCAAGCCCTTGCGTCGCGCGCTGGAAGCGGGCCGGGTGCATTC
>CAJYHU010000336.1 GCA_913774655.1 uncultured Luteibacter sp.
CCCGTGGCCGACGTGCTGATCGGATAGCCGGCGACGACGGTCGACGAGTCGCGCACGCTGTAGCTGGCCGTGCCGTGCAGGGTGACGTTGTCGGTCAGGTTGTAACGGTCGGTGAGGAACAGGTTGCGCAGCTTGGTGCCGGCGCGGAAGGTCGAATCGGCCTGGGTGTTGTAGCCGTTCGCGTCGCGCTGGTCGTAGTCGGCCAGGTTGGACGCGTTGCCGCCCGGGCGCAGCACGTAGCTGGTGCCGTCCGGCGCGAGGATGTTGCCTTCGTTGGTGAGGCCCAGGCGAGCGTCCGGATGGCGCGGACCCTGCGGGTAACGCGTCAGCGAACGGGTGTTGCTCATCAGCGGATCGGTCTGCTGCTGCGTGGCGGCGAGGATGATCGAGTTGTTCTTGGTGCTGTGGCCCCAGGTGAACTCGTAGTTTTTCTGGTCGCCGTCGCGCTTGCCGTTGGTGCCGTAGTAGACGTTGGCTTCGGCACCGTCGAACTTCTGCTTGGTGACGATGTTCACCACGCCGCCGATCGCGTCGGAGCCGTAGATCGACGAGGCGCCGTCCTTGAGGACGTCGATGCGCTCGATGATCGAGACAGGAATGGTCGAGATGTCGGTGAGGCCGGAGAGGTTGGTGCTCCAGCGACGACCGTTGACCAGCACCAGGGTGCGCTTGGAACCGAGGTTGCGGATGTTGACGTAGCTGCCGCCGACGCCATCGCCGTTGGCGAGCGGGTTCTGGTTGCTGATGTCGGGCGTGCCGGTGGAGGGCAGGCGGGCGAGCACGTCGTTGACGTTGGTCAGGCCGGTGGCCTGGATCGCCTTTTGGTCCATGGTGTAGATCGGCTGCGACGTCTCGACGTCGACCGAACGAATGCGCGAACCGGTGACCACGACGGTCTCCATGTTCTGCGACTTGGTGGCGTCGGGCGCGGCATCCTGCGCCTGGGCGGCGACCGAGAGCAGGCACGCGCTCAGCGCAACGACGAGGGCAGTGCGCTTGGGAGCGCCCCGGAAGGAATTCGTATTCATGCTGACCTCCGCGCTTCGCCTCGCGGCGAAACGGCAACTTCGGATGGGACGGCACCTGGGGATGGGAACCGACCTGGGGGGTTTGTGGGGTGGGTGGGGAAACCCGGCCGTCGATTCCCCTGCGGACTAGACGGCGTAACGGGAACATAACGCCAGCGTCATGGGAGTGACAAGACCATGCGAGAAAGAAAAGCGAAGATTCGCAATGTTTTACGATGTGCCGCACGCTGCGCGCGGGAAGTGGACCGTGCCCGCGAACCCTCAGGGCTTCGATGGAACGACGTCGGCGCACCGGGCGTCGTGACGTGACGCGACGCCCGCCGCATCGCACGGCGGCAGGTAGAGCATGCGCGGCGGTGGATGCATCAGGAAGTTTTGATGCGAGATGTTCCACGCGTACGCCCCCGCGAGCGGAAAGGCGAGACAGTCGCCGGGCGCGAGGGCATCCACCGGTTGCCGTCGGGCCAGTACGTCTTTCGGCGTGCAGAGTTGTCCCACCAGGGTGACCTTCTCGTGCGCGACCGCGACGTCACCGTGGCCACGCCAGACCAGGAACGGATGATCGTGCCCTTGCGCGGGCGGCGTGCGGAAATGGTGGGTGCCGCCGCGGGCGACGGCAAACCACTCGCCATGGCTGCGTTTGACGTCGAGCACCTCCATGACATACCAGCCGCAGGCCACGCTGACGAAACGCCCGGGCTCGAAACGCAGTCGCAGCGTCTCGTTGCAATCGGCGAGCAGGCGGCCCAGGCCCTCGCAGAACGCGGCCCAGTCGAAAGAGCGAGATGGGTCGGCATAGTCCACGCCGAAGCCGCCGCCCGCGTTGACCGTGGTCACGGCGACACCGTGATCGCGCTGCCAGCGATGCACGATGTCCAGGTACGTGTTCACCAGGCGAAGGTGTATCGCGGCGTCGCACTGGTGAGACATCAGGTGGAAGTGAAACCCCTCCAGCGTGAGTCGCGGCGTCTCGCGGAGGATGGCCAGGGCCGCCGGCAGGTCGGCTTCGTCCATGCCGAACGGCGTGGGCTTGCCACCCATCATCAATCGCGTGTCGCCGACGCCGTCCACGCCGATGTTCATGCGCAGGAAAACGCTCGCCGTGCGGTTCGTGCGGTGCGCGATCGCCGCGAGGCGGCGTAGCTCGCCGAGGCTTTCGACGTGGAGCGTACAGCCGGGGATGGCGATGGCATCCCTGATGTCGGCGTCGAGCTTGCCCGGCCCGCCGAAGAGCAGGGGCTTGCCCGGCTGGTGCGCGCGAAGCCATCGAAGCTCACCGCCCGACGCGGCCTCGAAACCGTCGAACCACGGCGCGATCGCGGCGAGGACGGGCGCCTCCGCGTTGGCTTTCGCCGCGTAGTAGAGCTCGCAGCCGGCGGGAAGCGCCTCACGCATCGCGCGCACATGCGTGCGCAACGCATCGATGTCGTAGACATAGGCGCAGACCGGATCGTCGCTCTCCTGGCGCAAGCGTCGCACTTCCTCGCGCACGCGCGACTCATCGATCCGGAGCGTCATGCGGCCACCACCCAAGGCGCCTGCGTGCCGATCGGACTGGGCAAGGCGGTGTAGTCGGCGTCGCGATCGGCACGACGGAACAGCCGCGTGCGCAGGTTGTTCTTGCTTGGCAGCGCGTCGCCGTCGACCAGACCCTGGAGAGCGGGCTGACGGCCGTGCCGCGCCTGCCAGCCCCGGGCCAGATCGGCGATGCTCTGCCACATGCGATGTTCCAGCGCCAGGTCGTCGCCGCACAGGTGGAAGATCGCCTCGGCGAGATTGTTGACGAGCGCGCAATAGGCGATCCGCTTCCAGCCGCGGTCCGCCGAATAGCCCAGCGAGGCCCGGGCCCGTTCCGAGAGGCCGTACAGGCGCCGGGCAGGCCAGTGATGCTCGACGAGCTTGGTGCCCTCCAGGTCGCGTACCCATACGCGGGCGGGCATGCCGCGGTCGAAGCCGACCACGGTGTTTTGCAGGTGGGGCTCCAGCACCACCCCATGGCGGAAAAAGGCCAGCCACGTCCCCTCCAGCAGCCGCGCGGCGTAGGACTGGAACCAGGCCAGCGCCATGGGGGCGTACGGACCGCCCAGGCCTTCGACCATGCGTCGACAGACGCTGTGGCCGTCGCGGTCGGTGGTGAACAGCGCGCCGGCCACCTGTGGCCGATAGCGCTTGCGATGCAGCGGCGAGAGGTTTTCCCGATAGAGCATGCCGAAGCCTTCGGTCAGCTCGCGCAGCGCGTCGGCGTCGTCGGAGAACGCACTGAAATCGAGCGTGGTCGCCGCCGGTTCCACCATCACGTCGAAGCCGGGCACCTGCCGGGTGACGTCGCGCCAGACGGGTTCCAGCAGGCGCGTCAGCGCCACCGCGCTTTCGAGTTCGTACCAGGCGTTCTTGCGCACGCAGTTGGTCAGGCGCACGTGGATCGAGAGCTTGAGGAAATAATCCAGCGCCGGGTGATACATCGTGCGCACCGACGAGGTGGGATACAACGCGTCGCCCAGGGGGCCCAGCGGCTCGACCCAGCCCGCCGCGATGGCGGCTTGCAGCGGCGGCTGGGCGAGCAGGCGCTGGGCTTCCCAGGGATGGCAGGGGTAGCGGTCGGTGGCGCCCGACACCGTCGCCAGCGTCGCCCGCACGTCGCGGCCTTGCCCGCGGAACAGGCGCGGGTCGATCCGGAACCAGAACAGCGGCACGCGTGCGCGGATCTCCGGCGAGGCGTCGAGCACCAGCGGCAACGGCAGGCCCTCGCGGCTCTTCGGCGTGGGATGCATCGCGTGGCCCCATAGCATGCCTTGCTCCGCGTCGAGCAGGGTGTCGCCTGTCAGCGGCGCGTCGAGCGAGCGGGCGAGCAGTTGCCGTGCGACCTCGATGCTGTTCATCGTCTGCGCGTGCAGTTCGCCGTTGAAGCCGCATTCGGGGGCGAGGCGCTCGAGCAGGAAACGCACCGTGGCGTCCGCATCCGCGCAGCGCCAGGCATCGCCCGGCGCCTTCAGGTAAGGCGGCGAGGCAAACTCACAGCGCCCCAGCCGGCTGCTGCGCGCGATGCCGATGCACAACGCGTAGCCCGGCTCGGCGAACGTCATGCGGAGCATGCGGCCGCCGACGTGGGCGAGGCCACCTGGGGCATCGTGCCCGCGATCGTCCAGATCGGCCTGGCCACGAGGCAAGGCGAATTCACGCAGGTAGCAGTTGATCCAGCAGGCGATGGCCTGTCGTTCGGCCTGGGCCTGGTACCACTGGTCACGTATCGCTGGCGGGGACATGGAGCGACCTCTTCAGGGGACGGAAGACGAGGGCGGCCGTCGCCACGGCGGCGAGGCCGGCGAGCGCGGCCGCGACAAAAGGCGCGGCCAGATCGATGCGCGAAACGAGCGCGCCGGCAGCCAGGCCGCCTGCGGCACCCGCCCACTTGCCGCAGGCGTCGAACAGGCCGAAGACGTGGCCGGCGTGGCCACCGGCGGCACGCTGGCCGAGTGCGCGATTGAGTCCTCCCAGGGCCAGCAACATGCCGGCGCCGTAGAGCAGGCGGGCCGCCACGATCCACGCCGGCGATGGCGCCATGGCGTGGGCCAGGCAGGCGAGCGAGAACACCCCGAGCCCTAGCAGCAAGGGACGATCCGGTGCCCTGGCGGCGCCGCGCCACCAGGGCAGGGCCACCAGGTACACCAGGTGCGGAAGGCTGTAGAGCAGGCCCGCGGTCGCATCGCGGGTGACACCGAGGCGTTCGGCGTACGGCACGAAATACGGAAAGGTCACCACCATCGCGAAATAGAACAGGAACTGCACGCCGAGCAGGCCGAGCCAGTCGCGCCAGGCGGGAGCCGTCGCGCGTGTCGCCGCGTGAGTGGCGTGGCCATCGTCCCGGGGCAGGCACAGCGTCACCGCGAAGGCCACCAGCGGCAGCAGGGCCAGATACCGGTAGAGCGCCTGCGGCGAGCCCCATGCCATGGCGAGGCCGAGCAGCGCAGGTGCCGAGACCATCGCCAGTCGTGCGGAAAACTGCGTCCAGTCGAGCGCGCGGGCGAGCGAGCCGTCCCGGCCGAACTGGGTCGCGAGGTAGGCGTTTGCGGCGGCGAGCGATCCGCCGCACGTGCCCTGGATCGCCAGGGCGAGCACGAACCAGCCGAGGTGAGGGGCGAAGCCCGCCATGGCGAAGCCGAGCGCCAGGCCAAGCTGTGCACGCAGGAGCGACAGGCGCCGGCCGTAGCGATCGGCCAGACGCCCCCACGTGGTGGCCGTGAGCGCGGTGCAGACCGTCGGCAGCACGTAGAGCGCGCCGGCCAGCCAGGCGGGTGCGTCGGGTGCCAGGGCACCAAGCACGCGTGGCATGAACACCGGCATGCCCAGGGCGGTGAAGGCGGCGAGATAATGCGCCGTCAGCACGGGTCCGAGCACGCGCATCATGCGTCCCCGCGCAGCCGCGGATCACGCATGAAGTTCGGTCCGCTGTCGCCATAGAACTTGTTGATGTCCGAGGCCCCGGTAGCCTGCTTGCTGAGCAGGCTGCCCGCGCTCAGCAGGTATTTCACCGGCAGGGCCGGCGCGTCGAACAGGCGTCGCGCGGGCGCGACGTCGATGCCGTCGCCGGCCAGCGCATCGAGGGTGGCGTCGACGATCCGGGCCAGCGCCGCGTAGAGGGAGCGTC
>CAJYHU010000337.1 GCA_913774655.1 uncultured Luteibacter sp.
GCGCGCCACGCCGTGTCGACCGACGCGCCCGCCTCAACGCCGCGCTCGTAGCGGTGATCGTCCTGTTGTTGTTCGGCGCGATGGCCGGCTGGCTGCATAATCGCAACGCGGCGCTCGACGCCATGCGTGCCGAGGTCGACTCACTGCGTACCGACGCGCAACGGGTCAAGGCGCTTCGCCAGCGCCTCACCGAGAGCGCAGGCGCATCCGGCTTCCTCGCACGTCGAAAGGCCGAGTCGCCGACCATCCTGCCGATGCTTGCCGAGCTTACCGCGCGCTTGCCTGACGATACGTGGCTGGAGCGCTTCACCGTGAACGCAAGTGGACAGATCGGCTTCCAGGGACAGAGCCCGCAGGCTGCGCGCCTGATCGATGCCCTCAAGGGGGCCGCCTACATCGGCGAACCGAGTTTCCAGGGCACCATCCAGAGCGACCCCACGTCCGGCAAGGAGCGCTTCTACATGCAGGCCAAGGCGCTCACGCCCAAGCCGGGCGGGGCCGCCACGCATCCGCACGCGGCGCCCTCCGCCGCCGCGAGCGCGTCCACCGCCCCCGCACGGGCGAAAGCGCCCACGCCCAAGCCCGCCAAGGAGACCGCCCGTGCGCATGAAGCCCGGTGAATCCCGCATCGCCGCGATCCTGCTGCTCGTGGTTGCGATCGCGGTGGCGTACTTCGCGTTGGTCCACTGGTGGTTCGTGGCGCCCCAGCTCGCCATCGCCGACGAGATGAGCGACCTGCGCGACACGCAACGCCGGTTCGCCACGGCCATTGCCGAGCGCCCGCTGCTCGAGAAGCGCCTCGCGGCGCTCGAACAGGGGCAGACACGCAGCGATGCGTTTCTGGAAGGCGACGACACCAACGCCGCGGCCGCCGGTCTCATGCAGCGCATCGTCGACGTGGCCGCCGCCCATCACGAGGATGGCGCGTGCGACGTGGTGCAGAAGATGCCGGTGCCCAGCCAGGAAAAAGCCGGTGATCCTTACCGCAAGGTTACGGTCAACATCAGCCTGCGCTGTCAGATGCAGCCGATGACGGCCGTGCTGCACGACATCGAAGAAGCCGCGCCGTATCTCTTCATCGAAGATTTCAGCATCTACCGCAATCCGGTGGCCGCGCGTAACGGGGGCACCGCACCGATGGAGGTCCAGTTCACCGTCTCGGGCTACATCCATGCCGCGCGTGCGGCGAAGGCGGCATCGTGAACGCCGCCGGTCAACGCCGTCTTACCCCGGTGCTCGTTGGCGTGGCGCTGGTACTGGCCGCCGTGTGCGGGGCGTTCGCGATGGGCGTCGGGCGTGGGGTGCGGTGGGATGAACCCGCGCCGCCCGAACCCTTGCCGCAGATGCGCGCGGCCGTCATGCCGACGCCGACGCCGATCACCGCCTTCGCCGATGTTTGGCAACGTCCGCTGTTCATGGCCGATCGCAAGCCGGTCGCGTCCACCGGCGGTGACGATTCGGCCAGCAACATCGGCGATCTCGAACTGACCGGCATCATCATGACCTCGGGCCTGCGCATGGCGCTCCTGCGCGATACCAACAAGGATGCCGAAACACCCACGGTCCGTGTGAAAGAAGGCGCGGCGCTCGGGGACGGCCACTGGACGCTGGCATCGCTCACCCCACGCAGCGCGATCTTCGACAACGGTGGCGAACGCCGCGAGCTGACGCTCAAGGTTGCCGCCCCCGATCCGTTGGCGAACACGCCGAAGAACGGACAGCCCGTGCCGCCTCCCAACCCGCCGCTCATGCCACACCCCACCCAGGTCGGCAATGGCATCCACATCGAACAGCGTGGCGCATCGTCGGGCATCGCCGGTCCGATGCCACCGCAGCCGGCGTCGACCGGGACACGCCAGGCGCCGCCCCGGCAGGACGACCAGGCGCTGCAGCAGGCCCGCATCGAAGCGCTGAAGGCCGCCGTGCAGCGGCGACGCATGGAACAACAGCAACAGCAGAACACGCAATCGAGGTAACGGCGCCGCCCGCGCCGTCAAGGAAGACAACAAGGAGCGACACATGCAACGACGCATCCTCGGCCTGGCCCTGGTCGCGGCCACGCTGACGGCGGCTTGCGCCCCGGTCAAGCCCATCCGCACTTCGCACACGCTGGAATACGAGGCCCTCGCGGGCGCCGATGCTCCCGCGCCCACTCCACGGCCGCTCGCGAGCGATGCCGTCCATGGGTCCGGCACGCAAGCGGGCGCCCCCGCCGATATCCTTCGCGGTAGCGGCCGCTTCGTCCGCCCGCTCGAACGCGCGGCGCCACGCGCCGCGGCATCCGGAGAGGCGGCGGTCACGCTGAACTTCGAGAACCAGCCGGTCGATGCCGTGGTCAAAGCGATCCTGGGCGATCTGCTCGACGCCAATTACGCCATCGCACCCGGCGTGCGCGGGGCGGTGACGTTTTCCACGGCCCGGCCGGTGCGTCGCGAGGATGCCCTGCCCATCCTGGAGACCCTGCTCGCGTGGACCGGCAACGCGTTGGTGACGACCCGCGACCGCTATGACGTGGTGCCGTCGTCCCAGGCGATCGCTGGACAGGTCGTGCCACGGCTCGCGGCCGGTGCACCGAGGGCTGGTCTGGGGGCTCGGCTCTATCCGCTACGCCATGTCGCCGCCCCGGAGATGCTTCGCCTGCTGCAACCGTTCGTGACGCCGGAGGCGACGCTGCTCGCCGACGCCGCGCACAACGTCATCGTCCTGGCCGGCACGCCCGCGCAGCTGGCGAATTACGGTGAGACCATCGACACGTTCGACGTCGACTGGGTGGCCGGCATGTCCGTCGGCACGTTCACGCTCGATCACGCGCCCGTGAACGAAATGATGCAGGCGCTCGACGCGGTCTTCGGCGCACAGGGCGGCGCGCCCATCGCGGGCATGGTCCGGTTCATCCCGATCGAGCGGACGCGGTCGATCGTGGCTATCGCCATGCGTGCGGAGCTGCTCGATCAGGTCGGCGAATGGATCGGACGCATCGACCGCGGCGGCGGTAATGGTCCCCGCCTGTTCATCTACGACGTGCGCAACCTGTTGGCTTCCGACCTCGCCCGCTATGTGGGCAACGTGTTCGGCGCCGCCGTCGCGGGCGACACGGGTGGTTCGCCGGTGGCTCCCGGTCTGACGGCGACCCGTGTCGCGGGCGCAGGCGCCAAGGGACCGGACACGTCCCCGGGCGTGACCGGTGACAGCGATCCATCCTTTTTCGAGGCGTCGACCCCCAAGGCCACGGCGGCGCCTTCTCGCTCCGGCAGTGCGGACACGGGCATCCGCGTGACGGCGGTGGACGCCAACAATCAATTGCTGGTGCACGCACGCCCTTCCGAATGGGCCCAGGTGCGTGAGGCGATCGAACGGCTCGACGCGGTGCCGTTGCAGGTGCAGATCGAGACGCGCATCCTCGAAGTGACCCTCCGCGACCACTTCCGTTTCGGCGTGCAATGGTATCTGGAGGGACTCGCCGGAGGGGACGGTGCCGTCGCCCAGCCGGGCAACCGACAGCGCTGGGCGCTCGGTCAGGCCAGTGCCGACGCGTTGCGTCCCGATACCCTGTTCTATTCGTTCGTGAATTCCGAACTCCAGGTCGCGCTGCGTGCGATGGAGCGTGACACCCGCACGAAGATCCTTTCGGCGCCTTCGCTGGTCGTGGTCAACAATCGCAAGGCGAAGATCCAGGTCGGCGACCAGATCCCCGTCACGCAGACCTTCGTCAATACCGGCGCGGGCAGCGGCAACCCCGTCGGGCAAGTGGAGTACAAGGACACCGGCGTCATCCTGGAGGTGCGCCCGCGCGTGAATCCCGGCGGTCTGGTGTATCTCGACGTGGTGCAGGAAGTCAGCCGTGCCGATCCCGACGGTACCGGTGCCAACGTCCCCATCGTCAAGCGCATGCTGAACACCCAGGTCGCGGTGCAGAGCGGTCAGACGGTGCTGCTGGGCGGCCTCATCCGTGAACTGGACGCCGCGCAACGCAGCGGTGTGCCGGGCTTGTCGCGCCTTCCCTTGATCGGCGGATTGTTCGGTGAGCGTACGACCGAAGACGTACGCACCGAACTGCTGGTGCTCATCACGCCGCGCGTGATCGCGAACGGCCAGGATGCGCGCCGCGTGTCGGAAGACTATCGGCGCGCCTTCCGCTCCCTGAGGCCGCTCGATCGCGACGCCGCCCCGGCGGGTGATTCCGTCGTCGAGGAGGCGGTGCCGGGCTGACCCCGCCGGGCGATCGTCAGCAGCCTTCGGTGCGTGAGGGCGGTCAATCCGGCCCTTCACGCACCGATCCCGCACACGTCGTAGCCGGCTTGCGTACCATACCGCGGCATGCGTCCCGTTTTTCCCATCACGCCGCTCCTTCCCGACCTGCTCGCCTCACTGGCCGGGCATCCTCGCCTTGTCCTCGAAGCGCCGCCCGGCGCCGGCAAGACCACGCAGGTGCCGCTGGCCTTGCTCGACGCGCCGTGGCTCGACGGGCAGCGCATCGTGAT
>CAJYHU010000338.1 GCA_913774655.1 uncultured Luteibacter sp.
TTCACCACCTTCGTGGTCGGCGCGGTGGCGCACGCGATGGTACCGTCGTTGCCCTGGGGCGCCTGTTTCGCGCTGGGTGCGGTGGTGTCGCCACCGGATGCCGTCGCCGCCAAGGCCGTGCTCAGCAAGGTGCGCCTGCCGCGCCGGCTCAACGTGCTGCTGGAAGGCGAGAGCCTGCTCAACGACGCGACGGGACTGGTGCTGTTCCGCTTCGCCACGGCGGCCGTGCTGACCGGCGCCTTCAGCCTCCAGGACGCCGTGTTCAGCTTCGCGGGACTCGCGCTCGGCGGGGGCGCCGTGGGTTTCGCGGTGGGCCATGCGCTGGTCTTCGCGTTACGCCATATCCGCGACGTGTTCCTCGTGATCATCGCTTCCTGCCTGTCGCCGTGGGCGGCCTACATCGGCGGCGAAGCACTGCACGTGTCGGGCGTGATCGCCACCGTCACCGCCGGCATCATCTTCGGGTGGTACCAGCACGATGTATTTTCCGCGCACGTGCGCATCCGCAGCACGGCGTTCTGGAAGGTAATGATCTTCCTGCTCGAAGCGCTCGTGTTCATTCTGATCGGCTTCTCGCTGCGGGGCGTGGTGGAGCGTCTGGGCGGCCTGGGCAACGCGGTCGAGGCGCTCGGCCTGCCGATCCTGGCGGTGCTCGGTGCGGTGATCGCCTCGCGTTTCGTCTGGGTATACGCCACCGATTACCTGCGCGTTCCGCTGGCGCGCCTGGTCGGGCGCACGGCGCCGCCGCCGACGCCACGCGGCAGTTTCCTGCTCGGTTGGGCGGGCATGCGCGGGGTCGTCACCCTGGCCATCGCGCTGTCGTTGCCCGAGGCCATGCCGGGGCGCGACCTGACGATCGCGGCCGCCTTTGTCGTGATCCTGGTGACGGTGGTGGTGCAGGGCGGCACCATGGGCTGGGTAATTCGCTTTCTGCGGCTGGATCGCGTCGCCACGCACACGCACGATCACCATCTCACCGAGGGTCAGGCCTCCGCCCTGATCGACAAGGCGCAGCTGGACGCCGTGCGAGCCCGGGCCTATGACGTCGACGGCCGGCTCGTCCATCCCCGCCTGCTCGAGCAGTACACCTACCGACTCTCGGTCGCTGAGCGCTACGCGACGGCCTCGCGCGAGGTGGTGGATGCCAGTGGCCGCACGGCGCACTACGACGTGATTCTGGCGGCCATTGCCGCAGGGCGGGTGGAGATGCTGCGCCTGCATCGCTCGGGGCAGATCCACGACGACCTGCTGCACTACTTCGAGCGCGACCTCGACCTGCAGCAGATCGAAGCCGAAAACGATCGCGAGGCGCCGCAGGTCTGATGCACGTCGGGCGCGCTTGCGGGTCGCTCTAATGCGGACGACCTGTCCGAGCCGCGAGGGTACACACCAGGATCTTCCGCGACACCGCCCAGGTGCCACGCGCTCTGGGGGCACAAGGTTGTAAGGCACCACCCTTCGCCTGAGCGATACGGCCAACGGGTCCTCAGGTCGATCGCCGGGATGGCTCCGGTGATCCACGACGACGTTTTTTTTCGTCGCTTTCTCCGTCGCTGTCGTCGTCGCTGGCTTGCGGGTCGCGTCGCCAGCTGGAACTCCGGCGCGCAACGCATCAAAGGCTACGCGCCGCAGGGCATCGTCGGCGGGCATTACCGTACCTTCTACGCGCCCGAGGACGTCCGTCGGCGCGCCCGACAAGGCCGCGAAGTCAGGCAGGGGTGTAGGGATGCTATCGGCACGCGACTGGCGTCGTGTGAATGTCGCGTGCGCCTGGCATCGTGAAAATGAAACGTTGCCACTGCCTTCAACCTTGCCTCACCGAGATAAAGACGCACTTGAGACGCTCTGGCATCCCGCTTCACGTAGCCGACGCAAAGGTAGGGGAAACGGAGGTGCCATGATGACCCACTCGCAGACAGCCGCCATCGCGGCGTTCGAATCGCACCTGGCCAGCCCCTGGTTTCCCTGCCTTGCCGCCCAGACGGCGGCACGAGTTCGGAAGCGCGGCAATACAGCGGAAGGCACATCGTCGGCCAGTGGCAGTGCCCTTTCCGTCCCCGAGGGACCGACGCGACATGACGATCCACACCATCGCTCCACGCAGCGGCGTGGCGTTCCGGATGAGCCAGGGACAGCGCCTGACCGTGATCGACCCCGAGGGCGAGCAGGTAAGCGATCTGGTGGCGTTCAACGCCCATGACACGGACGAGTGGCTGTCCAGCGGCCGGTCGCTCGACTACGCCAGCACGTTCCTGCTCACCACGGGCGACACGCTGTATTCCAACCGAAGTTCGCCCATGTTCGTCATCGGGCGCGACGACGTCGGCCGACACGACTTTCTCCTGGCGCCGTGTTCGAAAGAGATGTTCGCCAGACTCTATGGCCACACCGAGCCGCATCGCGGCTGTTTCGGCAATCTCGCCGCCGCGCTGGCGCCCCACGGGATCGATCCGGACCGGATCCCGACCGCCTTCAACGTTTTCATGAACGTGCAGGTCGACGGTGCCACGGGCACCCTGTCGGTGGAGCCACCCTTGAGCCGTCCCGGCGACGCCACGACCTTCGAGGCCCGCATGGACCTCATCGTGGCGTTGACCGCCTGCTCGGCAGGGATGTCGAACAACTTCCGCTTCAAGCCCATCCAGTACAGCCTCGCGTAGAGCACCCTGGCGATCCTCCACGAACCCTTCACGCATCGGATGCGTTAAATTCGCGGCTATCTTTCCGCTCGCCAGGCTCATGATCATCCTCGATTGGGCGCGTTCCCACGCTTTGCCCGCGGCCTCGCCGACCGGGGGAGGGTGTCGGAGCCGGGGGCGGCCACACGGCCAGAAGGGGGCGGCCCGCGCGTGACCGACGAGTCGACACATATTTTCGACCTCGAGCTCAAGCTTCTGCTGGAGGCGGTCTACCTGCGCTACCACTACGATTTCCGGGGCTATGCGTTGAGCTCGCTCCGGCGTCGCGTCCGGCATGCCATGGACCGCTTCGAATGCGAACGGGTCAGCGACCTCCAGCACCGCATCCTGCGCGAGCCTGGGCTGTTCGCCGAGGCCATCCAGTACTTCACCGTGCAGGTGTCGGAGATGTTCCGCGACCCGGAGTATTTTCTCGCCCTGCGTCGGGAGGTCGTCCCGGTGCTGTCGACGTATCCGTCAATCAAGATCTGGGTCGCCGGCTGCAGCAGCGGCGAGGAAGTGTGGTCCCTGGCGATCCTGCTGGAGGAAGAGGGCCTGCTCGAACGCACGGTCATCTACGCGACCGACATCAACCAGGACGCCCTCGCCAAGGCCGAAGAGGGCTCCTATCGGGCCGATCGCCTGGACCAGTTCAGCGCGAACTACCTGGCGGCGGGCGGCCGCCGTGCGCTTTCGGATTACTATGCGCCCGTGCTCGGCCATGCGGTGTTCGACCGCCGCCTGATACGCCAGGTCGTGTTCGCCGACCACAGCCTGGCGACCGACGCGGTATTTTCCGAGATCCACCTCGTGTCGTGCCGCAACGTGCTCATCTATTTCAACCGCGAACTCCAGGACCGTGCCGTGGAACTCTTCAGCGAGGCGCTCGTGCGCAAGGGTTTCCTCGGCGTCGGCAGCAAAGAGTCGTTGCAGTTCGGTAACCACGTGCAGCGGTTCGAACCGTTCGTCGCTTCCCAGCGCATCTACCAGAGGCGCGCGTCATGATGGCTTCGCTCCTCGCGCCGCCGCCGGCCGTGTCGCCGGCGTCCGCGACCACCCATGTGCTGCTCGTCGACGACGTGCCGCAGAACCTCATCGCCATGGAGGCGTTGCTGGCCAAGGAAGACGTCAGCGTGCTCAGCGCGGCCTCGGGTGCCGAAGCGCTGGAGCTGCTGCTGAACCACGACGTCGCCCTTGCCCTGCTCGACGTGCAGATGCCGGAGATGGACGGCTTCGCCCTCGCCGAGTTGATGCGCGGCGCGTCCCGCACGCGGCATGTGCCGATCATCTTCCTCACCGCCTCGCCCAACGACCCGGCCCGTTCGTTCAAGGGGTACGAAACCGGCGCCGTCGACTTTCTCCACAAGCCGATCGAACCGCATATCATCCTGGGAAAGGTCCGGGTATTCATCCAGCTGCACCGCCAGCGCCTGGCGCTCGAGCAGCAGAACGAGCAGCTCGAGCGCGCCCTGGAACTCAACCAGACGATGATGGCGGTGATGACCCATGACCTGCGTACGCCGTTGTCGGCGATCAACCTGTGCGCCGAACAGGTGATGGACGAGGCCGACGGCACGCCGATGGCCCGCCATGCGACCTTCATCAAGAGCAGCGCGGTGCGCATGTCGCGCATGATCGACCAGATGCTCGACTTCTCGCGCATCCGCTCGTCGATTCTTACCCTGGACATCCACGCCGCCGACCTGGGCAACGTCTGCGAGGAGGTGGTGGCCGAGATCCGCCGCGCCCACCCGGGCCAGCCCGTGGTGCTGACACGGGAAGGCGATCTGCGCGGGGGCTTCGACGTGGTGCGGATGGGGCAGGTGGTCGGCAACCTGCTCGGCAACGCCGTGCAGTACGGTGGCGGCGACACGATCGCGATCCATGCCGACGGCAGCCACGCGGACATGTTGCACTGTGTCGTGCGCAACGCCGGGCACATCGACGACGCCCTGCTGCCGAGGCTGTTCGAGCCGTTCAAGGGCGGGTTCAACCGCAGCACGGGCCTGGGCCTGGGCCTGTATATCGTCGACCAGTTCGTTCGCGCCCACGGCGGTTCGGTGCGCGCGGTCAACAGCAAGGCCGGCGTCTGCTTCGATTTCCGCTTTCCCCGCCGGCGCACGGCGGGCCGCCAGGACGACCGCGCGTGACCCCGTCCAAATCGCTTCCGGATCGCCGTTTTCCGCGCATCATCGGCTTCGAGGTGCCGCCGCTCAAGGCGACGGTCGACGTCGTTCGCGATGCCCCTATCGTCGGTCTGCTCGACGTCGAACCCTCCGACGAATGGATCCAGGCGTTCAACCTCCAGGCCACGGCGCTCAAGGGCGAACTGGGCCTGGCGGAAATCTCCATCGAGGGGCAGCGGATCTTCTTCTTCGGCTCCACGGCCAACGGCCGCCGCCTGGCCGGGGCGGTGCGTGCCTTCGTCGATCAGGTCAGCCGCTTGTCGGTGGATGCGCGTCTGGCTGGCACGGCCGCAGGCGATGCCGCGTTTACCCATGAGTCGACCGCCGGCCGGCCCGACGCGGGCATGCGCACGGTGCTCGTGGTCGAAGACGACGACATGCTCCGCACGCTGGCCTGCGAGGTGCTCGCCGGGGCGGACTGGCGGACGCTCGAGGCGGCCGATGCCGCCGCCGCCTTGGCGATCCTCGCCGCCGAGCCGGTGGATGCGCTGTTCACCGACGTTGACATGCCGGGCAGCATGAACGGCCTCGGCCTGGCCGACCTCGTGTTCGAGCGCTGGCCGAGCGTCGGCCTCGTCGTAACGTCCGGGCGCTACACCGTGGACGCCGGGCGGGTCCCCCGCGGCGGCGTGTTTCTGTCCAAGCCCTATCAGCGCCGGCAGCTGCTCGCTGTCATCGCCCTCGTCACCCATGCGGCTTCGTCCCGCGCCTGAGCACGACAAGAACGCTCCCCATGACCACTCGACCCCAGCCCCGGCGCCCGTCGCGCCCGTCCGGCACCGACGCGCGCACCCTCGTCGCGCTCATCGTCGTCATCGTCTTCTTTGTCTGCAGCGGCCTGATCGCCGCGGCGAACATACGCACCATCCGCGACGACAACGCGATGGTCATCCGTTCGCAGGAGACGGTGAACGCGCTCAGCGATATCCTCGCCAGCGTGCAGGATGCCGAAACGGGCCAGCGCGGGTTCCTGCTCACCGGCAACGAGCGCTACCTGGAGCCTTACCGCAACGCCGTGACGCTGGTGCCCACCCGCATCGACGCGATCCGCGATGGCGTGCGTTCCGACGCCGGCCAGTTGCAGCGCCTGAGGGAGCTTGACGTCCGTATCCGGGACAAGCTCAACGAACTGCGCGATACCATCGAGATCCGGCGCACCCGGGGCCTCGATGCGGCGCTGGCGGTGGTCAATTCCGATCGCGGCAAGGATGCGATGGACGATATCCGCCTGCGCCTGTCGGCCATGCGCGCCGTGGAATACGACCAGCGGGCCAAGCGGCTCGCCGAGATGGAAACCGCCTACGGGACCGCCTGGACCTCCGGCGCGGCGAGCGCGCTGCTCGGTATCGGCCTGACTCTCTTCGTCGGCCTGCTGGTGCGGCGTAACGCGGCGGCGCGCGAGCGCGAGGCCTGGCTCCAGGCCGGGCGGCTCGAACTGGGCGCGGTCATGGCCGGCGACAAGGCCGTGGGTGAGCTGTCCGGCACGATCCTTTCGTTTCTCGCTCGATTCCTGCACGCCGAGGCCGGCGCGCTGTTCATGCCGGTGGGCGCGGGTTTCGAGCCGGTCGGCGCGGTCGGCGTCGCGTCCGGCGACACGCCGCTCGTCCGCGGGCCGGGCAGCCTGCTGAGCCGCGCCGTCGAGGAACAGCGCGTGATGGTGGTGAGCGACCTGCCGGAGGATTACCTGCGGATCGGTTCCGGCCTGGGCCACGCCGTGCCGCGCCACCTGGTCATCGCGCCGAGCATCCACGAGGGTCAGGTGCAGGGCGTCTTGGAGCTGGGTTTCTTCCAGCCGGTGGACGCCGAGGTGGTGGCGCTGCTCGACCAGGCCAGTCCCGCGATCGCCCTGGCCCTGCGCTCGGCCGCCTACCGCGCCGAGCTGTCCCGGTTGCTGGAGGAAACCCTCCGCCAGTCCGAGACGTTGCAGGCGCAGAGCGAAGAGCTGCGCACCGCCAATGAAGAACTGGAGGCACAGAGCCGTTCACTGCGCGAGTCGCAGCAGGAGTTGCAGACCCAGCAGGCCGAGCTTGAGCAGACCAACATGCACCTGTCGGTGCAGTCGCAGGAGCTGGAGGCGCAGCGCGACGAACTGGCGATGGCCAACGAGGCGATCGAGGCGAAGGCCCGCGAGGTGGCGCGGTCGAGCCAGTACAAGTCGGAGTTTCTCGCCAACATGAGCCACGAGTTGCGCACGCCGCTGAACTCCGCGCTCATTCTCTCCAAGCTGCTGGCCGACAACCCCAAGGGCAACCTCACCGAAGAGCAGGTCAAGTTCGCCCGGACGATCCACACCTCGGGCACCGACCTGCTCGCGTTGATCAACGACATCCTCGACCTGTCCAAGATCGAGGCCGGCCACATCGAGGTGCGCGGCGAGCCGTTTGCCGTCGACCGCCTGCTCGACGACCTCGGCAGCCTGTTGTCGCCGGTGGCCAACGACAAGGGCCTCGCCCTCACGGTGGAGGCGTCGCCGGACCTCCCCGAGACGATCGAATCCGATCGCCAGCGCATCGAGCAGATCCTCAAGAATCTGCTCTCGAACGCGCTGAAGTTCACCGAGCGGGGCGGTGTAACGCTGACCGCGAGCGCGGGCCCCGGTGGCACCGTGGCCTTCTCGGTCGCCGACACCGGCATCGGGATCGCGCCGGACCAGCAGGCGCGCATTTTCGAGGCGTTCCAGCAGGCCGACGGCTCCATCAGCCGGCGCTACGGCGGCACCGGCCTGGGCCTGTCGATCTCGCTCGAACTGGCGCGCCTGCTCGGTGGCGACATCACCGTGGCGAGCGACCCGGGACAGGGCAGCACCTTCACGCTCGTCGTGCCAGCGAAGCTTCCCCCCGCGGAACCGGGCCGCGCCAAGGCGCCGCCGCCCGCGGTCGTGCCGCGCGTATCGTCGCGTGCGCTTCCCGCCGCGCCGGCCCGTCCCCTGGCACCGCCCGTGCCGGTCGCCGCGCCCGCGGCGCCGTCGCCCGCCGACCCTCGCCGGTTGATCCTCATCATCGAGGACGACGGCACGTTCGCCGACATCGTGGCGCATCTGGCGCAGGAGATGGGCTTCCGCACGATCATCGCGTCCACCGCGGGCGACGCCTTGCTGGCCGCGCGCAAGGAATTGCCGCACGCCATCGTGCTCGACGTCGGCTTGCCGGACCAGTCCGGCCTGTCGGTGCTGGACATCCTCAAGCATGACATCCGCACGCGCCACATCCCGATCCACGTGGTGTCCGGCGAAGACCACTCGCGCACCGCGTTGTCACTCGGTGCGGTGGGCTACCTGGTCAAACCGACCACCCGCGAGGATCTCGCCCACGTGTTCGATTCGCTTGAGGCGCGCCTGTCGCAGCGCCCGCGCCGCGTGCTGGTGGTAGAGGACGATGCCGTGCAGCTCGATGCGATCCGTCATCTGCTGGCCTCGGCCGACGTCGATACGGTCGGCGCGGCC
>CAJYHU010000339.1 GCA_913774655.1 uncultured Luteibacter sp.
AAGCAGGCGGTTTTCGATGTCACGCGCGCCGTGGAACGGGTCGACGAGGTGACCGTCCTCATGGCGCGCGATCGCGTTGATGGTGAGGTCGCGGCGTTCGAGGTCCTGCTCGACCGTCACGCCCGGATCGGCGTGAAACGCGAAGCCGTGGTAGCCGCGTCCGGTCTTCCGCTCGGTGCGGGCCAGCGCGTATTCCTCCCTCGTGTCGCCATGGAGGAACACCGGGAAGTCCTTGCCCACGGGCTTGTAGCCCGCGGCGAGCATGTCGTCGGGTGTCGCGCCGACGACCACCCAGTCGCGATCCACCACCGGGCGGCCGAGCAACGCGTCGCGCACCGCGCCGCCGACGAGATAGATGTCCATGCGCCTCAGGACGGCCGTTTCTGTCGCGACGCGTCGAGGCGGCGCTGGCGGATGGGTTGGCCGAGCAACCTCGGCAACCAGGCGGACAACGCCTGCGGCTCGATACCCAGTTCGGCCAGGCCGTCGGTGCTGCCGACCGAGTCGATCATGAGCGTGCGGAAGTTGTCCGGCGTGAACGGCTTGCCCGGCACGAACTGCGCGACCTGTGCCTGCACGCGGCCGAGGCCGTCGGGCATGGGCAGCACCACCCGGTGGCGGCCGCGTGCGTCACGGATGGCGCGCACCAGGTTGAGCAATGTCCACGTTTCGCGGCCGTAGAGTTCGAACGTATGCAGCACCGAACGCGCCGGATCGGCCACCGCGCGTGCCATCGCTTCGACGACGTCGCCCACGTACACCGGCGCCATGCGTGCGTGCGGACGCGGCAGGGGCATCACCGGTGCGATGGCGAGCAGGCGATCGAAACGCGTGATCAAACCGTCGTTCGGGCCGAAGATCGTGCTGGGGCGGTAGATCGTCCAGTCGAGGGTGGAGGCTTTCACCAGGGCTTCGGCCTCCCCGCGCGAGCGCAGGTAGGCGGACGACGCGGCGCCCGCATGAAGCGCGCTCATCTGGTGCAGGCGAAGCACCCCGGTGTCGCGGCAGGCGTCCACCACGAGCCGGGTGAGTTCCACGTGCGCGCGGGCGAAGGTCTGTCGCCCGCTTTCGTTGAGGATGCCGACCAGATTGATGACGGCATCGGCACCGGCAACCTGCGAGCGCAGCGACGGCGGGTCGTACACGTCGGTGGAGACGACCTGCACGTTGCGTCCCACGGTGGCATGGCGGCGTGCCTGGCGGTTGCGCGAAAGCAGCACGATCCCATGGCCGTCGGCGGCGAGGCGCGGCACGAGACGGCTGCCCACGAAACCGGTGCCGCCGAGGATCACGATGCGCTGGGGTGTGGGACGACTCATCGCTGCGGCTCCTGGACGGTGGGGGCGGAGGAGGCCTCGGCCGGGGCGGGTTCGGCGACGGCCGGCGCGCTCGGCGGCGTGGCATGCGACACGGCCGGCGCCGGACAGCTGACCGTACGACGCACCGCCCCCGGCTGGGGCAACGCGTAAGGGCTGCCGATGCGGGTCATGCGGCTGTCGATGGGCAGCGCGTTGCCGTTCAGGCGCCAGTCGTAGATCACCGCGAAGGCCATCACGCGGGCGACGTACTCGCGGGTTTCCTTATAGGGGATGCTTGCCACGAAGAGGTCGGGATCAAGCGAACCGCGCGCTTCGAGCCACTGGTCGACCTTGTTCGGACCGGCGTTATAGGCGGCGCTGGCGAGCCAGGGCGCGCCGTTGTATCGGGCGGCCATCTGCGACAGGTAGCGCGTGCCCAGCACGATGTTGGTCGGAGCGTCGTAGAGGCTTTCGGGACCGCCCCATGCGAGGCCATTGCGACGTGCCACGGTAGCGGCGGTGGTCGGCAGCAGCTGCATCAGGCCGCGCGCGTCGGCACCGGAGCGGGCGTCGCTCATCCATGCGCTTTCGGCGCGGATGATGGCGTAGGCCCAGGGCGCCTCGATGCCGGCCTGGCTCGATTGCTCCACCACGCCGTCCTGGCGGGCGAGCGGGAAGCGCTGCTCGTAGAGGCGCAGCGCGTCGCCGGACGACAGCCCGAAGACCGCGCGGTCGTACCAGCCCTTGCGGAACGCCAGGTCCGCGGCCAGTCGTTGCGTTTCCGCGTCGCGACCCGACAGCGCCGCGCTCCATTCACGCCGGGCGAACTTCTGCAGTCCCACCGCGTATAGTTCGAACGCGCGATCCAGCCCCGGGTCGGTCAGGAGCGACGCCTCGCGTCGCTCGTCGACGTTCATGGTCGTGGGGCATATCGCGTACGAGGCGTCGATGCGGTCGGCGGCGAGGAAGCCGAAATATGTGGCTTCCTGGGCGACACGCTGGTAAAGCGCGCGCGCTTCGTCGGTGCGGCCCATCCTGGCGAGTACGAGGGCCCGGAAATAGCGCCATTCGCCGTCGTCCTTCTGTGTCGGCGAGAGCGCGTCGAGGGCGTTTAGCGCGGCACGCCAGTCCTGACGGGCCAGGGCCACGCGCACCCGCCATTCGCGGGTGGCGTCGGTCTGTGCGCGCGCAGGCAGGGCGGCGAGGCGATCGAGCGCGGATTCGTCGAAGTCCGTGGCATGGAACAGCGCCAGGGTGGTTTCGATGGCGCCCTTCTGCTGCTCGCTCAGCTGGAAGCGGGGCGCCAGCGTGGTCCACGCGGTGTCCGCGGCCGCGGACTGGCGCCGCGCCAGCCGTTGCAGCGCGTAGGTCACCGCCTGCCGGTCGCGCGGCGTGTCCGGCCAGTCCGTCGCCTGGCGCAGGGCGGTGGCGGGATCGTTGAGCGCCAGGGCGATCCGCTGGGCCACGAGCGCGTCGGCGGACGGCAGCCGGGGCGCGAGCGAGGCGACGGTGCCCCCCTTGCCCGCCTCGGCGGCCACGTCGATCCGGGACCAGACCCGCTCCGGCGTGAGCAGCCCCTGGCTGGCGGCGGCGTCGATGACCGGGTCGCAGCTGTTGGGCAGGCTGGCCTTCTTCCACAGGTCGCCGAGGTCGCGCTCGAACACCAGGGGCTCGCCGCGCGACAGTTTCGCCTGCAGGTCGAAACAGGTCAGCGCGTCGCCCAGGCCCGGCTGGTACATGGCCGTGAAGGTGGTCCAGTCTTTGCGTCGGGCCAACTCGCCGAGGAAGTCGCGGCGCAGGTCGGCGGCCGGGATCATGCCCGGGTAGCGGTCGAGGTAGGCCTGCACGGGAGCGCGATCGAGCGTGCGCAGGTCATGGGTAAGCGCCGCGGCTTCGAGGTAGGGAAAGAGGCTATAGCCCTCCAGGCCCGTGGCCTGCGCGCGCCACGCGTCGCCGCCCTGCTGGCTGGCGACCGCGTAGGCCTGGCGAAAGCGCGCCCGCTGCGACTCGGTGCCTTCGGCGCAGGCCGACGGCGCATGGGTGACCGCGAGCGCGGCGAGGGCCAGTCCGGCCAGGATGCGGATCATCGAGGTTCCTTCACGGTTGTGTACGGCGTGATTGTAAGAAACCGGCGCGCAGGCCGGATGAACGGCGCGGGCGCGAGGGAATCGCCCTGCCGCGCGCGGCCCGTTAAGCTAAACGGGATCACCTCGCCTCCCACTGGACCGGCATGCCGCCTCACACCCCCTACGCGCGGTTCGCGCGACCGCTCGCCTGGATCCTTCTCGTCGCCGCCGCGATCTTCGCCGCCGGCTACTGGTGGCACCTGGGCCGACCGGTGGCGCTGCCGGATTCGCCCACGGCAAAGATCGCCTGCGTGTCGTACGCGCCGTTCCGGCTGAAGGGCGAGACGCCGTTCGATCCCAACGCGTTCGTTCCGCCCGAGCGGATCGACGCCGACCTCAAGGCGCTCTCCACGCGCTTCGATTGCGTGCGCACCTACTCGATGAGCCAGGGCCTGGGCGCGGTGCCGGACATCGCCGGCCGCTACGGCATGAAGGTGCTGATGGGCATCTGGCTCGGCCGGGACACCGCCGCCAACGAGCGCGAGATCGCCCTGGGCATCGCCGCGGCCCGCCGCGACCACGACACGCTGCGCGGCATCGTGGTCGGCAACGAGGTGATGCTGCGCGGCGAGTTATCCGAAAAGGCCCTCGCCGCTTACATCAAGCGCGTCAACGATGCCACCGACGTGCCGGTGACCTACGCCGACGTCTGGGAGTTCTGGCTCAAGCATCCCGCTCTGGCGAAGGTGACCGACTACCTCACGATCCACATCCTGCCCTATTGGGAGGACGAGCCGGTGGCCCCTGAGCGCGCCGTGCGCCACGTCGCCGAGGTCTACCAGCGCATGAAGGCGCGATTCCCGGGCAAGGCCGTGATGATCGGCGAAACCGGCTGGCCCAGCGAGGGCCGCACGCGCCGCGAGGCCGGCGCGAGCCTGGTCAACGAAGCGCGCTACCTGCGCGAGTTTCTCAACTACGCCGCCACGGTCGACATGCCCTACAACGTCATCGAGGCGTTCGACCAGCCATGGAAGCGCGACCTGGAAGGCACCGTGGGCGGTTACTGGGGCATCTTCGACGTGGACGCCCGGCCCAAGTTCGCGATGACCGGCCCGGTCGTCGAGGAACCGCGCTGGCTTGGGGGCATCGCCGCGGGGGGCCTCGGCGCCATGCTGTTCCTCGCCGTGGGCGCCATTCGCCGCCGTTGGCACGGGCCGGCCGGATGGGTCGCGCTGGCGCTGGCGGGGTTCGCGAGCGGCGCCGCGCTGGCCACGCACGCGCGCCTGTTGAGCTTCGCCTGTCGCAACCCCCTGGAGTGGATCCTCGGCGCCGGCACTGGCGCGCTGGCCTTGCTCACGGCGGTGTCGTTGTCACGCGCCATCGCCGCGCGGCTCGCCTCGCCGATCGACCCCGCGGCCGTGGCGCCGAAGCCGACGCAGCGGCGCATGCTCGGCATCGCGTGGTCTGGCGTGTTCACGCCGCAGCGTTTCTTCTGGATGTTCGCGCTGACGCTCTACGGCATCCTGCTGGTCTTCAACGGCCGCTATCGCGACATGCCCGTCGGCCTGTTCGCGCTGCCGTGCATCGGTTTCCTCCTGCTCGCGGCGCTGCGCACGCGCGACGAAGCGACGATGCCGCTGATCGAAGAGCGCCTGCTTGCGATCTGGCTGGTGCTGCTCGGCGTGGCCGTGGTGGTGCAGGAAGTGGGCGCTAACGCGGTGTCGTGGGGGTGGCTCGGCCTCAACCTGGCGCTGGCGCTGCCCGTGCTGGTGGCGTGGCGCCGCGCGCGGCGCCCGGCGCCCTTGCGCTGAGCGCGGCGGTCGGTGGTCGCCTCAGGCCGCCGCAGCCAGGTGCCAGCGATCGTATTGCACGCGCACCAGGCGCAGGGCACCCACCAGCAAGGCCAGTGCGCCGCCTTCGTAGCAGTAAAGTTGCAGTGCGAGTACGCCCAGGCAGGCGGCCAGCACGGCCATCGCGGTGCCGCGCACGAACAACGCCAGCAGGGCGGCGGCGATAGCCGCGTAGCCATAGCCGTAGCTGAGGAAGCCCTGCACGATCATGTCGCGCGTGCCGCACCACCACGGGCCCCCGGTGCCGTCGCAGGCGTGCGCGACATGGGCGGGCTCGATGAAGCCGTAGCGCAGCACGGCGGCGCCGATCGCGGCGACGACGATGGCGGCCCAGGGCAGGGCGGCGCGCAGTGACGATGGCATGGTGACTACCTCAGGACATGCGCGCCGGCCGTCACGGCCAGGGACGCGGGCAAACGGATTTCGGCGGCGAGCGGCAGGTGATCGGAGAACGCGCGCGGGAGGGTCCACGTGCGCTCGAGCGCGATGTCCGCCGAGGTAAGAATGTGGTCGAGCGCGCGGCGAGGCTTCCAACTGGGGAACGTGGGCATCGGCGCCATCGGCGCCTGCAGCGCGGTCTTGTTGAACAACAGGCGCATTTCCGGGCTTGAGGGCTCGGTATTGAGGTCGCCCATCAGCACCGCGTGCGGATAGGGCGCCAGCAGCTCGGCGATGAAACCGAGCTGCCCCATGCGCGCGGCAGCGCCGAGCGAGAGATGGGCCACCACCACCACCAGGCCGTCGGTGCCCTCGCCGAATCGCACGAACAAGGCGCCGCGTCCCTTGATGCGGCCGGGCAGCGGATAGTCGATGACTTCGGTGGGTTCGATGCGGCTGAGCAGGCCGTTGGCCGAGTGCGCCACGCGGGCCATCGGCCGGTTCGGCTGGTGGCTCCAGAAGGGCATGCCGGCGGCTTCGGCGATGTAGCGGGTCTGGTTGAGAAAGCCCGAGCGAAGGCTGCCTGCGTCGGCCTCCTGGAGGCCGACGACGTCGAAGTCGTGCAGCAGCGCGGCGAGTGAATCGAGGTTGGCGAGCTTGGACGGCCCGGGCAACACGGCGTTGACGCTGCGGGTGACGTAGTCGCTGTAACGCTGGACGCTCGCGCCGGCGAGGATGTTGCAGCTGAGCAGGCGCAGGGTGCGCTCGGCAGCGAGTGGGGAAGACGGCGTTGAGCGGGTCATGGCTTAGGTAGCGGGCGTGCGTCTCGTCGGGCCGTGGCGGCGGATGATGCCCCCCGCGATGTGAACGGGGGGCATCGGCCGGCGAGGTTTACTTGCCGCCCTTGGTTTCCTTGTCGACCAGGAAACGGACCACGGCATTGAGCTGGTCGAAGTCCTGGATGCGGTTGCTGCGGTACTTGCCGTCGACCACCATCGTCGGCGTGCCGTCGACACCCCACTGCTGGATCAGCTTGGTGTCTTTCTCGATCTGCGCCTTGACCTCGGGACCCTGGGCGACCTGCACGAACTTCGCGCTGTCGACGCCGTAGTTCTGGTGATACCAGTCGGCCATTTCCTCGATGGCGTTCAAGGGCATGTGCAGATCCCACTTGGCCTTGAAGAGCTTGTCGGTCGACTCATCGAGCTTGTCGGCCGGCAGCAGCCGCTGCGCGGCGTAGTAGGCCTGGGCGAACGGCAGCCACGCGTCGTTGAACGCGGCCGGGATGCGGTGGAAGGCGACGGTCCTGGGCAGGGCCTTCTGCAACTCTTCGACCTTGGGCTCGTAATGCGCGCAGTGGATGCAGCCGAACGAGAACACCTCGACGACTTCGATCTTGCCCTTCGGATCCAGGCGCTGCGGCGTGGCGATGGACACGTATTCCTGCCCGTCGGTGAAGCTGGCAGCCGCGCCCTCGGCGGGCTTCGCGCTGCACGCGGTGGACAGGACCAACGCGGCGAGCAGCAGCGGTAGGCGCTTGAACATCGGTAATCTCCCTGTATCGATTCGAAAAGCGGTTACTTGCCCGCGGCTTCCTTGGAGACGAGCCACTGCACCAGCTCGATGGTCTGCGGATAGCCGCCGGCGGAGGACGGGGTGAGGCGATACTTGCCGTTGACCACGATCGTCGGCGTGCTATCGACCTCGTAGGCGCGGATCAGTTCATCGGCGCGCTTCATCTTGGTGTTGATGGTGAACGAGTTCGCGGTGCCGACGAAGTCCGCCGGCTTCACGCCGTACTTGGCGTAGAACTTCGCCACGTCGTCGATGGTGGGCCAGGCCGACTGCGGCTTGGGCTTGTTGGTCTGCTTGTCGAAGATGCCCAGCTCGCCGCTCTTGAACACGGCGTCGAACATGGCGTCGTGGCTCTGCCTGTCGACCCCGAAGGCCTGCGCGGTGAGGTAGGCGCGCTGCAGCAGCGGCCAGTTCTCATCGGGGCGGAAGGCTGCCGGCGTGAAGGTCATCACGGTGCCCTTGGGCAGGCCCTTGGCCATTTCGTCGACGATGCCGTGGAACTGGAAGCAGGCCGGGCAACCGTAGGAGAACACCTCGGTGACTTCGATCTTGCCCGGGCTGCTCGTCGGCTGGGCCGGATCGATGCGGAAGTAGTTCTTGCCTTCGACCCATTTCCCCTCGTCGACGAAGGGCTTCACGTCCGGGCGGCCGGCATCGTCCTGGCTGGGCGCGGCGGGCGCGGCGGCGGCCACGCTACCGGCGGCGGCCGGTGCGGCGCTCGCGGTGGCGGTCGTCGCGGGGGCGGGCGCGGTGGCCGGGGCGGCGGCGGATGCCGCCCCGGCGGTGGCGGTCGGGGCCGGGGCGGAGGAAGCGGCCTCCTGCTGGCCGGAGCCGCAGGCCGCCAGGCCGATCAGGGCGGCGCAGAGGAGGGGAAGGCGCATACGCATCGGAGGTGTCCTTTTCTTACCGTCGAAATGAGAACGGGCCCGACGGGCCCGTTCGATCTCCCCACTTTACCGCCTCAGGGCGACGCTGGGGCGACGGCCGGGGTCGGCTCGTTGGCGTGCAGGCCTTCGATGTAGCTGGCGACGGCGGCGATGTCCTTGTCGTCGAGCTTCTTAGCTACCTCGACCATGGGCTTCGCGTGCGGACCGGCCTGAGCCGGGTCCATGTCGCGCAGCGCCTTCAGGCGCGATTCGACGTACTGGGCGTGCTGGCTGGTGAGCTGGGGGTAATGCGGGCCCGGATTGCCGCGGCCGTCCGGACCGTGGCAGGCCATGCAGGCGGGAATGCCGCGGTCGGCGTCACCCTGGCGGTAGAGCGTCTGGCCCTGTTCGACGAAGGCTTGGTCGGCCACGCCCGGCAGCGACGACTTGGTGGCGAAATAGGCGCCGATGTCGTGCATGTCCTGGTCGGACAAGGGCTGGGCGAAGCCCTGCATGATCGGATTCATCCGCTTGCCCGACTTGAAGTCGGCCAGCTGGGCGGCGATGTACTGCTCGCTCTGTCCCGCCAGGCGCGGGTACTGGGGGTCGGTGGAGTTGCCGTCCATGCCGTGGCAGGCGCCGCAGACGGCGGCCTTGGCCTGGCCCGCCGTGGCGTCGCCGGGTTTCGCGGCCGCGCCGGCCTCGCCCGAAGGCGTGGTGGCCGTGGCCTGCGTGGCCGTGGGCATGCCGGGTGTCGCCGGATCGTGCGCGGCGTCGCCGCCTGGCCGGGCTTCGGCGCCGGCCGGCGCGGCGGCGCTGGACGGTTTGGCGGGAGCGGTGGACTGAGCGCTCGCGGCGCTCATGACGAGCATGGTGACGACGGCAGCGACGGCGTGCCTGAATTTCATAAGTGTCTCCGGAAGGGGATACTTCATGACCGGGCGTGCTCCCTGCCACGCCTCAACCGAATGATTATGGGGGCCTCGCCAGATGCCGGTCAAACCGGCGCGACGGGCCGAGCCGGTATACTGGCGGACCCTGCATCCGCAGCCCGGTCCGTCGCACACGCCATGTCATCCAATCCGCTCAACGGCGCCCGCTTCGTGCTGGCCGCGCACGACATCACGCAACTGCCCTACGACCAGGGTGCCGAGGTGGCTTTCGCCGGCCGTTCCAACGCGGGCAAGTCCAGCGCGCTCAACGCGCTGACCGGGCACAACGCGCTGGCACGCACGTCGAAGACGCCGGGGCGCACGCAGTTGATGGTGGTGTTCGACCTGCCGCCGTTGAAGCCGGACGACGGCGCCGCCCCCCTCGACGCGCGGCTGGTCGACCTGCCCGGGTATGGCTACGCCAAGGTGCCCGAGGCCATGCGTGCCCACTGGCGCGGCGAGATCGACGCCTACCTGCGCATGCGCCGGAGCCTGCGCGGCATCGTGCTGATCGTGGACATCCGCCACGAGCTGAAGGATTTCGACCGCACGATGCTCGAATTCTGCGCGGCCACCGAACTGCCGTGCCACGTACTCATGACCAAGGCGGACAAGGTCTCCCGCGGCCAGGCCGGCAAGGCGCTCGACGTGCTGCGCCGCGATTTCCGTCAGCAGGGCGTGCAGGGCACGGCGCAGGTCTTCTCGTCGCTGGCGAAGACGGGCGTGGACGAAGCGCGGGCGAAGATCGTGGCGTTGCTGCACACGCCGCGACCGCACGAACTCTGAGCGAGCCGTGCGGCATCGGCACCCTGGTGGTGCCCGCCTCGGTCGCTTCGTCGCGTCCCGAACGATCCGCTCCCACCCGACGAAGGCAAGAGGGGGCACCCGATCTGCCGCCTACTGAAGGGGTGGAAGTCGATCGCACCGGCGATCCGGCGGCAGCCGGCATGGCTGCGATGACGTTCATGGCCTCATTCGCCGAGGCCACGGTCCGGCCCTGCCATCGCGCTGTCGCAGCGACCCGTCGGGCTATCGGCCGAGCGTTTGCATGAACACCGCGCAGAGCCGCTCCATCCCCTGGCGGTCGTCGTCATCAAAGCGCCCGACCGTCGGACTGTCCACGTCCCATACGCCGAACAGGCTTCCGTCGGCCCGGACCAGCGGTACCACGATCTCGGCATTGGACGCGGCGTCGCAGGCGATGTGTCCGTCGAACGCGTGCACGTCGTGCACTAACTGGGTCTGTCGCGTCTGCGCCGCGGTGCCGCACACGCCGCGGCCCAGCGCGATGCGGATGCACGCCGGCTTGCCCTGGAAGGGGCCGACGACCAGTTCGGTGCCGTCGTAGAGATAGAAGCCCGCCCAGTTCAGATCCGGCAGCACGTCGTACACCAGGGCCGCGAAGTTGGCGGCGTTCGCGATCGTGTTCGATTCGCCGTGCATCAGTCCGCCGGCCTGTTCGGCCAGTTCGGCGTACAGGGCGGCCTTGTCGGTGGCGTCGATGGCTTTGGCTTCGTACATGGGGCGTTCCGCGCGAATCGAGGGTCAAGCCGTGTATGGTGCCACGTCCTCGCCACCGCAAGGCCGCTCCATGACCCGCCATCTCTTCGTCGCCGGTACCGACACGGGCATCGGCAAGACCCACGCCACCCAGGCCCTTCTCCACGCGTTCCGCGCCCGCGGCGAGCGCGTGGCCGGCATGAAACCCATCGCCAGCGGGTCCGAGCGCACGGCCGATGGCCTGCGCAACCAGGATGCGCTCGACCTGCAGGCCGCCAGCGACCCGCGTCCCGCGTACGCCGTGGTCAACCCGCTGACGCTCGAGCAGGCCGTCGCGCCACACCTCGCGGCGCAGGCCGAAGGGGTTGCCCTGCACTGGCCACCGCTCGACGAGGCGTTCGCGACGCTGACCCGCACTCATGATCGCGTGGTGGTCGAAGGCGTCGGCGGCTGGATGGTGCCCCTCGCCGAGGAGATGTCCATGGAACAACTTCCGTCGCGCTGGCGCCTGCCGGTCGTGCTCGTCGTCGGCATACGGCTGGGCTGCATCAGCCATGCGCGCCTGACCGCCCTGGCGATCCGGGCGCATGGCTGCGAGCTCGCGGGCTGGATCGCCAACCTCGTCGATCCGGCGATGCCATGGATCGACGGCAACGTCCAGACGCTGCGCCGGCTGCTTCCCGCGCCCCTGCTGGGCACGCTGCCTTACGGTCCGGCGCCGTCCGAGGCGGCGCGCGCGCTGGAGCTTTCGGCGCTCGACTGACGGCGGCTTCACGCGTCGCGATTTATCACGAACGCATGACCACCTACTTTCTCTCCGTCAAAGACATGAGCAAGGCGAAGGGCCCGGACCCTGACCTCGCCTTCGAGGGCATCGGCCCGGACAAGCTCGCTGCCGACATCGCGGCCGCCATGCGGTCGGACGCGCTTTTCCAGCGCTGGCGCGCCAAGCAACCCGAGCCGGATGAGGTGGATCCGGCGCTCGGCGTCACCGACGCGGGCGCATCGGCCAGCGGCGAACTGTCGAACGACCGCACCGACATCACGCTCACCACGAGCCTGCCGATGCGTATCGTCAAGCACCGCCTCAACCTTCTGATCGGCAGCAGCTGGGAGCTTCGCGACACGCGTTGACCCGGGCGAGGCGGATCGCCGCTGACTTCCGGCGGTTGTCCCCGATGGTGTTCTGTGACTAGAGTCTCCTTTTTGCCAGTCGTCAGGGAACCTCTCGTCCATGAAGGTACGCACGCTCGTGATCGCCACCTCGATCGCCCTCACCGCCGCTTGCTCGTCGTCCCATAACGAGTCCGACAACGCCCCCGCGCCCGCCGCCACGGGCACGGCACCCGCGCCGGCGGCCACCACCGCCGCGGCGCCGTCCGCGCACGTCAATCCCCTGCTGACCCGCAGCCCCCTCCCGTTCGAAGCGCCGCCGTTCGACAAGATCGTCGATGCCGACTTCCAGCCCGCCATCGAGGAAGGCATGAAGCAGCAGATGGCCGAGATCGACGCCATCGCCCAGTCGCCGGACGAGCCGACCTTCGAGAACACCGTCATCGCCATGGAAAAATCCGGCGAACTGCTCGGTCGCGCGCAGAGCGTGTTCTCGGCGCTCACCGGTGCGAACACGAACGACACGCTGCAGAAGGTCGACGAAGACGAATCGCCGAAGCTAGCGGCGCATAGCGATGCGATCTATCTCAACGACAAGCTGTTCAAGCGGATCAAGACGCTTTACGACAAGCGTGACTCGCTCCATCTGGATCCGGAATCCCTGCGCCTGCTCGAGGTGAAGTACCAGCACTTCGTGCTCGCCGGCGCCCAGCTGTCGGATGCCGACAAGGCCAGGCTGAAAGACCTCAACAAGGAAGAATCCACCCTCAGCACCAAGTTCACCACGCAGTTGCTTGCGGCGACGAAGGCCGGCGCCCTCGTGGTGGACGACGCGAAGGCCCTCGACGGTTTGTCCGACGCCGACGTCAAGGCGGCGGCCGAGGCGGCGAAGGAGCGCGGCCTCGACGGCAAATACGTCGTGACGCTGCAAAACACCACCCAGCAGCCCGACCTGCAGGGCATGAACGACCGCGCCACGCGCGAGAAGCTGTTCAAGGCCTCGTGGGAGCGTGCGGAGCACGGCGACGCCAACGACACCCGCGACATCATCACCCGCATCGCCCAGCTGCGTGCCGAGCGCGCGAAGCTGCTCGGCTACCCGAACTACGCCGCGTGGAACCTCGTCGACCAGATGGCGAAGACGCCTGAGGCCGCGGAGAAGTTCATGGAGCGCCTCGCCCCTGCCGCGGTCGCCCGTGCCAAGGCCGAGTCCGCCGACATCCAGGCCGTGATCGACAAGGAGAACGGCGGATTCCAGGTGCAGGCCTGGGATTGGGATCACTACGCCGAAAAAGTGCGCAAGGCCAAGTACGACCTCGACGAGGCGCAGATCCGTCCGTATTTCGAGCTCGACAACGTGCTGCAGAACGGCGTCTTCTACGCCGCGAACCAGCTCTATGGACTGACCTTTAAGGAGCGCAAGGATATCCCGGTCTATCAGCCGGACGTGCGCGTGTTCGAGGTGTTCGACAAGGACGGTACGTCGCTGGCGCTGTTCTACTGCGACTACTTCAAGCGCGACAACAAGAACGGCGGCGCCTGGATGAGCAACTTCGTCGACCAGTCGAAGCTGCTTGGCAAGAAGCCGGTGATCTACAACGTGGCGAACTTCACCAAGCCGGCGCCGGGCCAGCCGGCGCTGCTGTCGTTCGACGACGTGACGACCATGTTCCACGAGTTCGGCCACGCGCTGCACGGCATGTTCGCCGACTCGCAGTACCCCTCGCTCTCGGGTGCCAACACCGCGCGAGATTTCGTCGAGTTTCCCTCGCAGTTCAACGAGCAGTGGGCGTCCGACCCGAAGGTGTTCGCCCACTACGCGAAGCACTACCAGACCGGTGCGCCGATGCCCGACGAACTCGTGGCCAAGATCAAGAAAGCCAAGAGCTTCAACCAGGGCTATGCGATGAGCGAGCTCATCGCCGCGGCATCGCTCGATATGCAGTGGCACATGCTGCCGGCCGACGCGGGCAAGCAGGATGTCGACGCGTTCGAAGCCAATGCGCTGAAGAAGGCCGGGTTCACCCTGCCGCAGGTGCCGCCGCGTTACCGCTCGAGCTACTTTCAGCACATCTGGGGCAACGGTTACGCCGCCGGCTACTACGCCTACCTGTGGACGCAGATGCTCGATTCGGACGCCTTCGAGTGGTTCAAGGAGCACGGCGGCCTGACCCGCGAAAACGGGCAGATCTTCCGCGACAAGATCCTCTCGCGAGGCAATACGGTCGATCTGGCGAAGCTCTACCGCGATTTCCGCGGCAAGGATCCCTCGATCGAGCCGATGCTGAAGGACCGTGGCCTCAAATAACGCATCCCGGGGCAAATCACAGGCGTCTCCGTGGTTTGCCCCGCTTCTGCCTTCTATGCGCGTCGATGAGGCTTGCGGCGAGCCCTGCGCGCGACCTATCGTCTCGAGTACAGGGGTTCAACGACAAGGATGGTTAGCATGAAGACGTGGGACGAAAAAACGGGCAAGGCACTGGAGCAGCGTGGAACCTTCGCCGATAACGTAAAGGCATTCACGTTGACAGTCACCGGCGGGTCAGGACGGGTCGCCTGGTATGGGGCGCACAACGATTTCATTGACGAAGCTGTCGTCAAGCAGGGTGAGCTTCTTTCCAGGCACAGCGATCATCCGTTCAAGGGCTTGCGATGGGACGCGTCGGTATCGTTCTCGGTCGACCCGCCGTTTGTGAGCGGCCGCTGATCGCAACGGCCCGGATGTGTTGACCGGCGTTCCGGAGCGAGGCCGGCGGCCCCGCTCCGGAAACTATCGCGTCAACCGATGTGGCGGGCCTCAGGGTATCCCCTGTTCGCGGCGGTGTTCATCGGCCACGGACGAAAAAACCTTTAGTTCGTTCTCCCGGTATTCCTT
>CAJYHU010000340.1 GCA_913774655.1 uncultured Luteibacter sp.
GTGGTCGAGGCCAGCGGCGGCCTCATGTCCGGTTCGCTCGCGCTGCTGGCCGACGCGGGCCACATGCTGGTCGACGCGGCCGCGCTGCTGCTCGCTTTCCTCGGCGCGCGCTTCGCCGGGCGCCCCGCCGATGCCCGCCGTACCTACGGCTATGGCCGCATCGAGGTGCTGGCCGGCTTCGTCAACGCGCTCGCGCAGTTCGCCCTGGTGGCCTTCATCGCCGTCGAGGCGATACAGCGCCTGTTCTCGCCGCAGCCGATCCTCTCCGGGGTGATGCTCATCGTCGCCGTGCTGGGCCTGTTGGCGAACGTGTTCGTGTTGCGCCTGCTGCATGGCCACGATCCCGACGACGTGAACGTGGCCGGCGCCAGCCTGCACGTCCTGGGCGACCTCCTTGGCTCCGTCGCCGCCGTGCTGGCCGCGTTGGCCGTACGCTGGCTGGGTTGGGGCTGGGCCGACCCGCTGCTGTCGATCCTCGTGTCGCTGCTGATCCTGCGCAGCGCCTGGTCGCTGTTGCGCCGTTCCGGCCACATCCTGCTCGAAGGCACGCCCGACGGCGTCGACCTGGCCGAGATCCAGGGTGCTCTGGCCGCGGCCGATCCCGACGTCACGGGCGTCCACCACCTGCACGTATGGCAGGTGACCGCCGGCTCGCGCATGGCCACCCTGCATGCCGAGTTGCGCCCCGGTGCCGATCAGGCACGGGTGCTGCGCGTGCTGAAGAGCCTGCTGAGCGAGCGCTGGAAGGTCGGCCACGCCACCATCCAGTTCGATCCGGACGCCTGTCCGGACGTGCTTGAGGGTTGCGGCAAGGGTCGTTCCCACGCCCACTGAGCCGCGCGCTCTTGCGCTTTGCGTGGCCGCTGATACGATGGCCGGCCGTTTCCTCCACTTTACGAATCAAGGAGATTCCCATGGGCAAGGGCGATCGTCGCACCCGTCGCGGCAAGATCTACCGTTCCAGCTACGGCAACGCGCGTCCGCATGTGGACATCGTGACCGGCGCCGCCGTCGCCAAGCCGGCCGCCAAGACCGCCGCGAAGAAGGCGGCTCCGCGCAAGAAGGCCTGAGCGCCTCTTCCGGCAAAACGAAAAAGCCCGGCCGTGCGAACGGCCGGGCTTTTTCGTGGGTGGCCCCGGGTCAGAAGACGCCGGGATCTTCGGTGCGCGACGTATCGGGCGAGCCGTCCGGGTGGGTGAACCACAGGAGCTGGTTGCGTGCCCGGGCACAACCGCCGCCGTCGGCGGTCGACGCTAGCACGCCGGACGCCGTCGTGACGTCACGCCCATAGCAACTGCCCAGGTTGTCCCTGAAGCGGAACTGCTGGGTGCTGCGTTGGCCGGTATGGCCCGAGACCGCGCCGTTGGTGAAATTCAGCGTGTCGGCCGTGTCGATGCTGTTGTCGACGTCGCTGCGATAGATCACCAGGCCGCCCAGCGTCTTGGTGAACTGGCGCGAGAAGCCCTGGGTGACCGAACTCGGCGCGCTGACGATGTTGCCCGAGCCGTCGAACGTGTTGGCGAAGTTGGCCTGCAGCGGGTAGTCGAAGTGCGTCTCGGTGGTCACCGTGATGCCCAGCGGGCCTTGGCGGGTCTTCGTGGTGCTGTCGACCGTGGCGGTCTGGTCGATGCCTTGCTCATAGCGCGTGGGGTCGATGGTGAACGTCTGCGTATTGCGGAACGCGACGGTCTGGTTCACCTCCGTGGCGATCCGGCCGCGCGAGGTGTCGACATAGCCCGCCGTGCGAAAGCTGCGCGACGCCCGGGTGGTGACCGAGCCGCCGACGACGCCACCGGTGTCGGTGAGCTGATTGTCCACGGTGGCCACGGCGGGCTGGCCCTGCAGCGTGTTCGCGGTGAGGGCGCCGGTGACCATCTTCCGGCCACGGTCCAGGTGCACGAACAGGTTGCCGGTGACGGCGAAGTTGCCGTTCGCACCGGTGACGCCGACGGCGACGGTGTGCGGCTTGCCGTCGTTGAGCAGCGCCGCAAACGGCGTCAGGTCGACGCGGTACGGCAGGAAATCGAGTGTCTGCACGCCCGGGGTCGGGCGCCACATGTAGGGATCGATGCCGCCGGTGAATATCCACGGATAAACCGGTGCCACGCCGGCTTGCTGACCGTCGATCGATACCTGCACCTCACGATAGGAACCGCCGCCGCAACTCTCGGCCTCGTTCGCCAGCGCGTCGGGCACGCACGAATACCAGAACTCGTCGCCGCTCTGCCCCTGGGCGAACACGTCGAGGTAGGCGCGCTCGATGTTGGTGGGCAGGGTCAGCGTGCGCGAGAGCAGGTCGCTGCCCGTGTTGAGGGCGACGGTGCCACCGTTCGTGCCGTCCGACAGCGGGAAGACGGCGTCGGGTGCTTCGACCTTCGGGGCGAGGATGTTCGCCGGGTAGAAGACCAGGCGCGCCGAACCGCTGATGATGCCGGTGTAGGTGCTGTCCACCACGTTGCCCAGGATGGCCTGGCCGGTCTGCGGCTGGGCCAGCAGGCTGGCGAAGTCGCTTACGTCGCGCTCGATGTGCCAGCTCGGCGCCACGGCGGAGGAGGGCTCCTGCGTGGTGCCGAAGTAGATGTTGGCGCCACCGAGCCACAACGATGCCGTGCGGTCGAACTGGCGGCCGGCCGTGACCGCGAAATCGGCTTCGAGCACGACCTTCGACCAGCGCTTCCCGCACCCGACCGGTGGCGCGTAGGTGTAGGGATGGTCCGAAAAATCGCGGAAGGTGAAACCGTTGAACAACTCGACCGTGCACGCCTTGCCCGGCGGCCTCGGTACGCCCGGATCGGCAACGGCGACGTTTGCGGATCCGACCGTCAATCCCGGTGATGCCTGCCCCAGCGCCATGGGCGCCGCACACGCCACGATGCAACCGGTCAACCCCAACCACAGGCCCTTGCGGCCCGCTTCGTCGATGAGCGCCATACGCCCGTTCTCCCCAAAAGAATGTCCCCCTGTCGACTGAGCGTACATCGCGTCGCGGTGGGGGAACAGGGCAGGGAAGCGTTCGACACCTCGAAACGAGCGATTCGCAAGTTATTGCCGCGCCATGGCCGCGTTTAGGCGTCGCTTCCGGACGGATGGACGTCCATCCGTCCGGAAGCGCACACGGTCGCCGATGCTGTCGTCAGTGCGGCGGCGCCATCGCAGGCTGCGTGTGTTGCGGCGGCGGCTGCGTCGGTTGCGCCTGTTGCGTGGGCACGTCCTGCTGGCGCTGGACCTGCGCCTGCTGCTCGCTGGTCTTCTGGAACTGCGCGCTGCTCTGCTCCACGGGAGTCTTCACCGCCGTGGCCACGTCGACCTCGGCGATGCGCTTGAAGGGCGAGTTCAACTCACCCTGCACGGCATAAGCCCGCTTGCCGTCGTCGCTCATCACGACGTGGTCCACCTGCTTGAGGCCGGCCGCGTGTGAGGCGGTGGCCAGCGAGGCGGCGAGGTTGTTCGTCATGTGGTCGGACGGACGGCCGCGTTCGGCGTCGATGGCACGGACCTGGCCGAGTGCCTGTCCGTACATCGCGTGGCCCGGGTTGTGCTCGTCCGCGAGCGAGCCGCGGGTCTTCGCGAGGGCTTCGAGTGTTTTCGACCCCGCGATGCCGTCGGGTGTCAGGCCGCGGTCGGCCTGGAATTTCTCAAGCGCGGACTTGGTCGAAGGCCCGAAGTCGTTGTCCGGCTTGAGGGGGCGATCCTTCGCGTCGGTGTAGCCCAGCCGGGCCAGGTCTTCCTGCAGCGTTTTCACGGCCGCGCCATGCGAATGCTCGCGCAACGTGCCATGGCTTTCGCCGTGCGAACGTTGCGGCGCCGTACCGATCGCCTTGAGCGCCGCGTTGATGTCAGGGTCGTTGGCCGAGGCGGCAGGGCTGAAGTTCGGATCGCCCACCTTCGCGTGCGCGCGATCCAGCGCGGCCGCCTTCGTGGGATCGGCATACGCCTGCTTGTAGTGTTCGGCGATCGATGCGGCCTTGGGGCCGTCGTAGTACGGGTACTTTTCCTTGATCTGGTTGGCTTTGGCCAGCACGTCGTCGTAGTTGCCGCCGTCCTTGAGCACCTTCTCGAAATGCTTCATCTGCGACGGAATCTGGTTTTCCGTCTTGGCAAGGATGGCGACCGTCTCCAGGCGGCGATCGTCAGGAATATTCTTGCCGTAGGTGTCGACGAGGTTCATCGCCGCGCTCGTGGCGTTCTTGACCTGCGGGTAGTCGACGTTCTTGTGAATCCACTTTTGCCCGTCGTCAGACGACGCCCAGGCGTTGATGCTGTCGCGGGTGTCCTTGTCGATGAACTGCAGCGTGGAGCGGTTGCCCTTGCCGTTGCCGTGCGACAGGAGGTCGTCGCGCAGGCCGCTCGTGTCCTGGGTGTAGGGCAGCTTGTGGGCCGCCGCGTACTGACGCGACTGCTCGATGATGCCGTCGACGTAGGTGGTTTCGCCGGCCTTGAGCGGCCGGTCAGCGATCGCACCCAGCGGCCATTCGCCGCGCTTGCCGAGATCGACCTGGATCGTTCCCAGCGAATAGCCGCTGTCGGCCACGATCTTGCCGGCGTTGCCCCAGCCGGGGTCGGTGCGCCCGGAGGTCACACCGGCGATGGAGAGGTGATACGAAGAGGGTCCGCCTTCGGTACCGCGACCGACGACGAAGTAGGTCGCGCCAGTCAGCGAACTGGCGTCGTGCGTGTCGATGCCTGCCATGTCGGTCTCCGGTTAGCGGTCGTTAACGACCGTGAGATATTTCTCAAGCACGTTCGCGCGGTCGCACAGGCGGAAGATATCGTTCTGAGTAACGGTCAGGTCAGCGACCGGCTCGTCGCCGTACACGGCAGACTCGAGATTGCCGCTTTTCGTGCGGTAGTCGAGCCAGGCGTTCTCCGCCGACTTCAGGCTTTCTTTTTCCTTGTCGGAGAGCTTGCCCATGAGGGCCTTGTACGCGGTGTTCAGGCGCGCGTCCTGGGTCTTCTTCTCGGCGTCGAGGCAGGCGCCCTGGTCTGTCGCGCCCTGGGCCTTGTCCACGCAGGCGTAAAACGTGGGCGTGATGCCGCGGGGCGCCTGGCGCTTGATGACGTCGCTGGTGCTGGCGGCGGCTATGGCCCCGGCGGCATGGAGGACGAGGGCGGCGGCGATGGCGAAGGTCTTTACCGGTGTCATGCGTCGTGTAACTCCTGTGATATCGGGCGCCGCCCATCGGTCATCCCGGCGGGGGGCTCCGAAAAGCTAACCGACGCGTGCGGCCGTGCCAATCATGCGTGACTGGCGCGTCTCCTGATCGTGAACGGTGCCTCAGGGCCCGAGGTCGATGATCGCCGATCGTCCCGGCGCGCTCGGCAGGGTGATTCGCACCACGGGCACGTGGCGCCCCGTTTTTCGCTGGAAGTCCGCCTGGTTGGCCTTAGCCTGCGCCTGTCCTCCGTGCCCGCGAAGGTAGAAGAAGGCCTCCAGGGGAATGTTCGGGTCGTTCTGCGGCCACGTGCTCAGCATGATCTCGTCATGCAGGTCGAACGATGCCGGCAGCGCCGCGCGTATCGCGCCGATGGCCTGGAACACCGTCCCTGCGTCGGGCGTCCCTTCGCGCAGCGTGAAAGCGCATTGCTGGGTATACCGGTTGTTCACGTACTGGAATCGCGCCAGCCACTGCGCCGCGTTGAAGATGCCTTGGGCCTGGCAGGGGTTCGTGCCGGCGGTCGCGTTGTGTGCCGCGCATCCGTCGTTGGCCCCATCCGTGCGGTTGAACGTGTCGGCATCGAAGGCATAGGCGCACAGCACTTCAACCTCGGTGTAGCCCGACGACGAAAGCGCCGGCATGAAAATGAAGCCATTGCTGTAGCCGAACACGACGTCCGAAAAACCGACGTCGCGTCGTAACCACGAAAACGACACCCCTTTCTTCAGGGCACTGGCCGGGTTGGGATTCCAGACGTCGTAGTTGCCTCGCACGGTCGCCCTCATCAGCAGGCCCGAGCAGAGGATCGCCGGCAGGTTCGATGCGCACGTGGCGCGGGTGTCGTCGTAACGGGCCTGAAGCCGCGACGCGACGAGTTGGTCATCGGCCGTGGCCGATGCGGTGGGCGATATCGATCGCCCACCGTGTCCGGCGTCGCCCGACGACAGCTTGGCCTGCGGCGCGCAGGCAGCGAGGCCGATCACGACCAGTAACGCGAAGCCGCGTTTCCACACCGATATCAGACGGGTGTCCATGGCACGTTCCTTGTGCGTATGAGACCTGGTCGGTGCTCCGCACGAGCACCGGCCAGGTGTGCATCGTGGGTCAGAACCTGACGAACGTGCCGCAGTTGGGACAGTACTTGCCGGATGGCGCAGGGCCCGGCCCTGGCGCAGGCGAACCGCCGCCGCCGGCACCCGGGGCGGGAACGTACGAGCCTTGCAGGTCCACGTTACCCTGCGTGTCCGGTACCTGAAGGCGTACCGCCAGGGCGGACAGGTCACGGGCGATCTGTTGCATCTGGCGAGTGGCTTCCGCGAGAGCATCCTTGTTCGACGACATCCTCGTTCTCCTTGAAGGGCATCCGCGCCCTCGTCCATCTTCGGCTCTGAACGGGGGAACACAATCGTCCGGGCGTCGTAGGCGACACCGACGCGCTTTCGGCGTGAATCGGCCGCGCGGGCTGACCGGCGGTCCTAAAGTTCGGTTCGTCCCGTGCAGTCGAAGCGGCCCTCAAGCGGGGCCGCGATGACGTTCTGGTGCACGATGCCGGGAAAGAGGTTGTCTTCGGCGCCGGCATGGTTGTCGACATTGAAGAGAAACGGCAGGTGCGACCATACCCGGTAGCCGAGCGCCTTGATCGCGGCAATCTCTCCCGCCGATTCGTTCAGGCCGGACAGGCGGGCGTAGATCAGGGGGCGGTGACGGCGTAGGGTCGCTTCGCCACTGGCGATCGCATCCACCAGGGCATGCGGGAGGTTGACCTTGAGCAGGTGGAGCCGGTCCAGGGCGAGGCTGTCGAGGGTGGCCGTGCGCACGGACCCGGGTTCGCGCGCGGCAGCGAGCGTAGCGTCCGCGTCGCGCCCCAGCCACAGCGGATGGGCGAACACGTTGTCCAGTCCATTGAGCGCCAGGTTGGCGCACAGACGCTGGAACCGTAACCGATGGGGTTCGACCACATGGATCTGCCCGGTCGCTCCGACCGCGGGCGACATCCACATGGCGTGCGCCGCATAGTCGCCGCCGACTTCCAGCACGGTGTTTCCCTCATCCAGCAAGCCGCTGAGCAGGTCGGTTTCGTGCTCGGCCCATTCGCCATAGATTTCGAGCGAGCGGGCGGCGGGATCGCTTCCGACGACGGCGGCGACGCCGTATCGGGTGGCGAGCAGTGAAGGGCGTGGGGTGGCGGGCATCGACATCCTTGGGAGCCTCAGGTGGTGGAACGGGCGACGGCGAGTTGCCGGATGGCGTGCGACAGGGCCTCGCGATCGCGACCCGACGCGCTGGCGGTGGCACCCCAGCCCCGGCAGGCGTCACGCCATAGGACGAACAGCCGGGCATCGTTCGCGCCGGCGCGCCACGCGGCGTCGCAGAGCGCGCACGCGCCAGCGAAGTCGCCCTCGCGCAGGCGCGCCGCGGCCATCGCCAGGCGCGCGCCGTGGGATTCCGCCGATAGGCCGAGAAGCCCGCGACGATCATT
>CAJYHU010000341.1 GCA_913774655.1 uncultured Luteibacter sp.
GACCGTCGAGCGACTCACGACCAAGGCACATCGATGGCCTCCCGGTGGACGCGGTGGTGTGTCGGCGGCCCCCTCTATCCGCCGCTGAGTTTCCACTGCAACCGTTTGTCGTAAAAAAGTCCAGTCCTTCGTGCGAATTTGCGAACCGCGTCATGAACGTGGCGGCCTCCGCTACAATGAGCCGATGCGAATCTTCAAGATATTCAACATCGAAGCGGCCCATCGCTTGCCGAATGTGCCCGAGGGGCACAAGTGTGCGCGGTTACATGGGCATTCGTTCCGGGTCGAGTTGCATGTCGAAGGCCCGGTGGATCCGGTCTTGGGCTGGGTCATGGACTTCGGTGATCTCAAGGCGCGTTTCCAGCCGCTGTACGACCGCCTGGACCATCACTACCTCAATGACATCGAGGGCCTCGAAAATCCCACAAGCGAAACCCTCGCCCGCTGGATCTTCGAGCGGCTCCGACCGGACGTGCCGCAGTTGTGCAAGGTGGTGGTGCACGAAACCTGCACCTCCGGTGCCGAATACACCGGCTGATGCCGGGCGCGGGACGCGCGTTTTCGGCAAGCGATACCTGTCACCGCAACAAATTAAGGTTGCTGCCCTGCAACAGGCGGGTCTACACTCGTGCATCCCCCCTGTTCCGTTTTGGCGGCCGACCTTCGATGTCCCATGCAAACGGTTACGCCGATTTCGCCCGACTCGTCGAGCAGGCCACGACGGCACAGGCCCTGGCCTGGCGAGGCATGGAACGGGTCGCTGATCTCCAGTTGCAGGCGATCGAGGGACACGCGCGGGCCGCGACCGGACTCATGGCCGATGCCATGCTGGCCCCTGACGCCGACTCCCTGCGCGCCGTGCTGGCGCGTGGCGAGCACTTGCGGCGCGAGGGGATGGAGCGCGCCGCCACCGCCGCCGAGGACATCCTCGACGTGGCGGTGAAAACGGCCGCTTCGCTCGGCGCCCTGGCCGGACGTACCGCCAGGGATTGATCCGGGGCGGCGGGGATTTCCAACGACGCGACCCCTCGTCGCGCCGGTGACCGGTATTGCCCTTTCCCAGCTTGTCCGGCCGTTTACGGCACTGGTATACTTTTTGGGATTAAACCGTGGCCCGTTGATCCAAGCTGGTGCCGCCTTCGAGCGAATCCACGGGAGCCTCGCGTTGCTCAACAGCCTTGCCGCCGGTCGTCATCTCGCCAAGCGCATCGTCATCGCGCAGCTAGTGGTGGCCGTCGTCGCCGGGCTTGCTTTCACCCTGCAGGGGCGGTCGGCCGGTCTGGCGGCTTTTGGGGGTGCCCTGATCGTCGCCATCGCCACCGCGCTGCTTGCCGCGCGAGCGTTCGGCGCGCTGGGCGGGGCGGGGGCAACGTTTGCGCGGTTCCTCGTGGGCATGATCCTTCGCTGGATCATCCTCATCGGTGGACTGGCTCTCATCCTGGTTCAATGGAACCTGCCACCCTTGCCCGCATTGGCGGGCCTGGTGGCCGGTTACGCGGTCAACGTATTTGCATTCAGATTCAAGGGTTGAGGCATGGCGAGCGAACCGCAAGGCGGTCTGACCGAATACATCCAGCACCACCTGAACCACATGACGGTGAATTTCAGCACCGATCATTTCTGGTTCTGGAACCTCCGTGCCGACTCCATCCTCGTCTCGTTCGGCCTGGGCGTGGTGTTCTGTCTGTGGTTCTGGCTCTACGCCCGCAAGGCCACCTCGGGCGTGCCGTCCAAGGGCCAGGCGCTGGTCGAGCTGGCCATCGAGTTCGTCGATACGCAGGTGAAGGACACCTTCCACGGCGACCGCCGCACGGTCACGCCGCTGGCGCTGTCGATCTTCATGTGGGTGTTCTTCATGAACGCGATGGACCTGCTCCCGGTCGACCTGGCCGGCTGGCTGGTGCAGACCTTCGCGGGTCACGAGGTGGCGCACCACACCTACTTCCGCCTGGTGCCCACCGCCGACATCAACACCACCGTGGGCCTGTCGGTCGCGGTGCTGCTCATCGTGATCGGCCACGGCATCAAGGCCAAGGGCGGCTTCGGCTTCACCAAAGAGCTCATGACCGCGCCGTTCCATGCGGAAAACCCGATCGCCAAGATCGTGCTGGTGATTCCCAACTTCCTTCTCAACGTCGTCGAAACCCTGTCGAAGCCCGTGTCGCTGGCCATGCGACTGTTCGGCAACATGTACGGCGGCGAACTGGTGTTCATGCTGATTGCCGGTCTGATGGTGAGCTGGATCAGCTTCGTGCCTGGCGTCGTGTTCAACACGGCCTGGGCGATCTTCCACATCCTGATCATCGCCCTCCAGGCGTTCATCTTCATGATGCTGACGATCGTCTACATCGCCACGGCGCGGGAACACCACTAACTCACCGCACCGACGTTCCACCCCTTTCAGTTCGTTTTCTTTCCAACCTTTCGTTTTAGTTATCCCAGGAGACCACCATGGAACTCGCCTCGCTTCTCGCCCACGTGCAGGGCATGACCGCCATCGCCATCGGCATCATCATCGGCCTCGGCGCGCTGGGCGCCTGCCTCGGTATCGCCGTGATGGGCTCGAAGTTCCTCGAGTCGGCCGCCCGCCAGCCTGAACTCGTCCCGCTGCTGCAGGGCCGCATGTTCCTGCTCGCCGGCCTGATCGACGCGGCGTTCATCATCGGCCTCGCCGTCGCGCTGCTCTTCGCGTTCTCGAACCCGCTGACCGGTGTCATCCGCGCCGCCGTCGGCGGCTAAGAAGCCGTTCGTTCCGCCGCCGTGGCGCATGGCGCCACGGCGGTCGTCTGTACACAAGCGTTCGGAGTCTTCGGAGAGATCATGGAAATCAACATGACCTTCCTGGGCCAGATGATCTCTTTTGCGATCCTGGTCTGGTTCACCACCAAATTCATCTGGCCCCAGCTCAACGGTGCCATCGAAGAGCGCCAGAAGAAGGTGGCCGAGGGTCTCGCCGCCGCCGAACGCGCGCGCGCCGAACTCAAGGACGCCGACGCCAAGGTCGCCACCGAGATCAAGCAGGCCCGCCTGCAGTCCACCGAGATCATCGATCGTGCGCAGGCCCAGGCCAACGCCATCATCGAGAAGGCCCGCGTGGAAGCCACCGAGGAGATCAACCGTCTGAAGGCCCAGGCCCAGGACGAGATCGCCTCCATGGCGCAGCGTGCCCGCGAACAGCTGCGCGAGCAGGTGGGACGCCTCGCCGTGCAGGGCGCCGAGAAGATCGTGCAGCGTGAAATCGATCCGGCCGCCCACAAGGCGCTGCTCGACCAGCTCGCCGCCGAGATCTGATCATGGCCCAGGCGCTTACCCTCGCCCGTCCCTACGCGCGCGCCGCCTTCGAGGTGGCGCACGCGTCGGGTGCGCTCGCCGACTGGTCGGCGGCGTTCCACTTCGCCGCCGCGGTCGCGGTCGACCCCCAGGTCGCCGGGCTCGGCACCGATCCGCGCGTGCTGCCGACGCAGCTCGTGGCGATCCACCTTCCCCAAGGCATGGCCGCTGATGCGCCGTTCGCCCGCTTCCTCGCCGAAGTGGCCGAGAACGGTCGCATGGGCCTGCTGCCTGATATCGCCGCGCTCTTCGACCAGTACAAGCGGGAGTCGGAGTCGACCCTGAAGGTCAAGGTCACCAGCGCGCTCGCTCTCGACGCCGCGCAGGCGGAACAGCTTCAGGCGTCGCTCAAGCGCCGTTTCAAGCGCGAGATCGAACTGGATACGCACGTCGATCCGGCGTTGCTCGGTGGTGTCGTCATCGACACGGGCGAGCAGGTCATCGACGGTTCGGCGCGAGGCCGCCTGCAACGGCTGGCCGGCGCGCTGACGCACTGACACCAGATTCTCATACCACCGGGTGCCGCTAGCGGCGCAACCCAAGGAACCGACCATGTCCAGCACCACTCTGAATCCGTCCGAGATCAGCGAGCTGATCAAGACCCGCATCGAGCAGTTCAAGCTCGGCGCCGAGGCACGCAACGAAGGAACGATCATCAGCGTGTCCGACGGCATCGTGCGCATCCACGGCCTGGCCGACGTGATGCAGGGCGAAATGATCGAACTGCCCAACAGCACCTACGCCCTCGCGCTGAACCTCGAGCGCGACTCGGTGGGCGCGGTGGTGCTCGGCGAATACCAGCACCTGCGTGAAGGCGACACCGCCAAGACCACCGGCCGCATCCTCGAAGTGCCGGTCGGCCCCGGCCTGCTCGGTCGCGTCGTCGACGCGCTGGGCAACCCGATCGACGGCAAGGGCCCGATCGATGCCGCCGGCTCCAGCCCCATCGAAAAAGTGGCGCCGGGCGTGATCTGGCGGCAGTCGGTCGACCAGCCGATGCAGACCGGCTACAAGTCCATCGACTCGATGATCCCGATCGGCCGCGGCCAGCGCGAGCTGATCATCGGCGACCGCCAGACCGGCAAGACCGCTGTGGCGATCGATGCGATCATCAACCAGAAGAACTCGGGCATCCGCTGCATCTACGTCGCCATCGGCCAGAAGCGCAGCTCGATCGCCAACGTGGTGCGCAAGCTCGAAGAGAACGGCGCCCTGGCCAACACGATCGTCGTCGTCGCATCGGCCTCCGAAGCCGCCGCCCTGCAGTACGTCGCGCCGTATTCCGGTTGCGCGATGGGCGAGTACTTCCGTGACCGTGGTGAAGATGCCCTGATCGTCTACGACGACCTCTCCAAGCAGGCCGTCGCCTATCGCCAGATCTCGCTGCTGCTGAAGCGTCCCCCGGGCCGCGAAGCCTACCCCGGCGACGTCTTCTACCTGCACTCGCGCCTGCTCGAGCGCGCCTCGCGCGTCAGCGCCGAGTACGTCGAGAAGATGACCAACGGCGAAGTGAAGGGCAAGACCGGTTCGCTCACCGCGCTGCCGATCATCGAAACCCAGGCGGGTGACGTGTCGGCCTTCGTGCCGACCAACGTGATCTCGATCACCGACGGCCAGATCTTCCTGGAAACCGACCTCTTCAACGCCGGCATCCGTCCGCCGGTGAACGCCGGTATCTCGGTGTCGCGCGTCGGTGGCGCCGCCCAGACCAAGATCATCAAGAAGCTCTCCGGTGGTGTGAAGCTGGCCCTCGCGCAGTACCGCGAACTGGCCGCCTTCGCGCAGTTCGCCTCCGACCTCGATGCGGCGACCCGTGCGCAGCTCGACCGCGGCCAGCGCGTGACCGAGCTGATGAAGCAGGCGCAGTACTCGCCGCTGTCGCTCGCCGAGCTGGGCCTGTCGGTGTTCGCGGCCGAGAAGGGCTACCTCGACGACCTGCCGGTCGCCAAGGTGCTGCCGTTCGAGAAGGGCCTGCATGCCTTCTTCCGCCAGAACCATGCCGAGCTGATGACGAAGATCGATGCCACCGGTGACTGGGACAAGGACATCGAAGCCACCTTCAAGGCGGGCGCCGACGAGTTCAAGAAGACCGGCAGCTGGTAAGGCGCGCGACGCGCGCCGGTGAAGCGTTCCGAGTGAACCGTCAGTTGCCTCGTGCGTCTTACGGTTCGCGCTTTTCGCTTCACCCTCCTCAGTAAACACGCAACACGACTACGGCGATCCCCATGGCAAGCGGCCGCGAAATCAAAACCAAGATCAAGAGCACGCAGAACATGCGCAAGGTGACGCGCGCGCTCGAAATGGTCTCGGCGTCGAAGATCCGCAAGGCGCAAGACCTCATGAAGGCCTCGCGCCCTTACGCGCGCCTCATGCGCAAGGTGATCGCGCACGTCGCCCAGGCCAGCACCGATTTCACCCATCCGTACCTCACCGAGCGCGAGAACGTGTCGCGCGTGGCGTTCGTCGTGGTGTCGACCGACCGCGGCCTCGCCGGTGGCCTCAACTCCAACCTGTTCCGTCGCTCGCTGACCGCCATCCGCGAATGGCAGGGCAAGGGCGTGGAGATCGACGTGGTGGCGATCGGCCAGAAGGCCGTGCAGTTCTTCCGTCGCATCAAGGGCGTGAACCTCATCGGCACGGCCACGCACCTGGGTGAAAAGCCGAAGCTCGAAGACCTGATCGGCGTGATCAAGGTGGTGCTCGACGCGTACGGCGCCAACAAGCTCGATCGCGTGTTCCTGGCCTTCAACGACTTCGTGAACACCATCGTGCAGAAGCCGCGCATCGACGCGCTGCTGCCGCTGACGCTGGTCGCCAACGAGCTGGAGAACGCCGAGGGCGCCGCGTCCGAGGGTGTCAAGGTCGAGCAGACGCACGACTGGGATTACATCTACGAGCCGGACGCGCGCACGGTGCTCGAACACCTGATGACGCGTTACATCGAGTCGGTGGTCTACCAGGCGGCGCTCGAGAACCTCGCCAGCGAGCATGCCGCGCGCATGGTCGCGATGAAGGCGGCGTCCGACAACGCCACGAAGGTCATCGGCGAACTGACGCTGAGCTACAACAAGGCGCGCCAGGCCGCGATCACCCAGGAAATCTCGGAAATCGTCGGCGGCGCCGCCGCGGTTTAACGAACAAGCCAAGGCGACGCGCGAGCGGCGCCGCTACCGAAAACCTTTAGAAGATTCATCCGGAGCACATCCATGAGCCAGGGTAAAGTTGTCCAGATCATCGGCGCGGTCGTCGACGTCGAATTTCCGCGCGACCAGGTGCCGCAGGTCTACGACGCACTGAAGGTCGAAGGCACCGACATCACCCTCGAGGTGCAGCAGCAGCTGGGCGACGGCGTCGTGCGCACCATCGCGCTCGGCTCGACCGATGGCCTGCGCCGCAACCTCGTCGCCCACAGCACCGGCGAAGGCATCAAGGTGCCGGTCGGCAAGGCGACGCTCGGCCGCATCATGGACGTGCTGGGCAACCCCATCGACGAAGCCGGTCCGATCGGTGAGCAGGAGCAGTGGGTCATCCACCGCGAAGCCCCGTCGTACGACGACCAGGCGGCGGCGAGCGAACTGCTCGAGACCGGCATCAAGGTCATCGACCTGATCTGCCCGTTCGCCAAGGGCGGCAAGGTCGGCCTGTTCGGCGGCGCCGGCGTGGGCAAGACCGTGAACATGATGGAGCTGATCAACAACATCGCGAAGGCGCACTCGGGTCTGTCCGTGTTCGCCGGCGTGGGCGAGCGTACCCGCGAGGGCAACGACTTCTACCACGAGATGAAAGACTCCAACGTGCTCGACAAGGTCGCGATGGTCTACGGCCAGATGAACGAGCCGCCGGGCAACCGCCTGCGCGTCGCGCTCACGGGCCTGACCATGGCCGAGTACTTCCGCGACGAAAAGGACGAAACCGGCAAGGGTAAGGACGTCCTGCTCTTCGTCGACAACATCTACCGTTACACGCTCGCCGGTACCGAAGTGTCCGCGCTGCTCGGCCGCATGCCGTCGGCGGTGGGTTACCAGCCGACGCTGGCCGAGGAAATGGGCGTGCTCCAGGAGCGCATCACCTCGACCAAGACCGGTTCGATCACCTCGATCCAGGCCGTGTACGTGCCCGCGGACGACCTGACCGATCCGTCGCCGGCCACCACCTTCGCGCATCTGGATGCCACGGTGACCCTGAGCCGTAACATCGCCTCCCTGGGTATCTACCCGGCCGTGGACCCGCTGGACTCCACCAGCCGTCAGCTCGATCCGGGCGTCATCGGCCAGGAGCACTACGACGTGGCCCGTCGCGTGCAGCAGACCCTGCAGCGCTACAAGGAACTCAAGGACATTATCGCCATCCTCGGTATGGACGAGCTGTCGCCGGAAGACAAGCAGGCCGTGGCCCGCGCTCGCAAGATCCAGCGTTTCCTGTCGCAGCCGTTCCACGTCGCGGAAGTGTTCACCGGCGCGCCCGGCAAGTACGTTCCGCTGAAGGAAAC
>CAJYHU010000342.1 GCA_913774655.1 uncultured Luteibacter sp.
CGTGCCAGCGTAACGGCGGCACGGCGGCCTTCGTCGACGCGGAGCACGCCCTCGATCCGTCCTACGCCGAAAAGCTCGGCGTGAACGTCGCCGACCTCCTGGTCAGCCAGCCGGACACCGGCGAGCAGGCGCTGGAAATCGCCGACATGCTCGTGCGCTCCGGTGCGGTCGACCTGGTCGTGGTCGACTCCGTGGCGGCCCTCACCCCCAAGGCGGAAATCGAAGGCGAGATGGGCGACTCCCACGTCGGCCTGCATGCGCGCCTGATGAGCCAGGCGTTGCGCAAGCTTACGGCCAATATCAAGAAGTCGAACTGCCTGGTCATTTTCATCAACCAGATCCGCATGAAGATCGGCGTGATGTTCGGTAGCCCCGAGACCACCACTGGCGGCAACGCGCTCAAGTTCTACGCCTCAGTGCGCCTGGACATCCGCCGCATCGGCGCGGTGAAAAAGGGCGAAGAAGTCATCGGCTCCGAAACCCGCGTCAAGGTGGTCAAGAACAAGGTGGCACCGCCGTTCCGCCAGACCGAGTTTGAGATCCTCTACGGCGAGGGCACCTCGCGCGAAGGCGAGATCATCGAGCTGGGCGTGCGCGAAAGCCTCATCGACAAGTCCGGCGCCTGGTACAGCTATAAGGGCGATCGCATCGGCCAGGGCAAGGAAAACGTCCGCCAGTTCCTCCGCGACAACCCGGCCATCGCCAATGAAATCGACACCGAGCTGCGCGCCCGCCTGTTGGTGAAGCCAGGTTCGGCATCCCCGGCGGCCGGTTCTGAGCAGGATGCGCTCGAAGAGGCCTGAGTCAGGCTCGGGGCGGGGCGACGGCAAGGCCGATCGTCCCGCCCGCACCGCATACGACAAGGCGCTGGGCTTGTTGGCCCGGCGAGAGCATTCGCGTCGCCAGCTCCGGCAGAAGCTGGAGCGCGGCGGTTTCGCGCGCGACGAATCGGCCGAGGCACTCGAGCGCCTCGGCGACCAGGGCTACCAGGACGACGACCGCTTCGCCGGTTCCGTCGTCCGCAGCCGGGTAGGGCAGGGATACGGCCCCGCCCGCATTCGGGCCGAGTTGCGTAGCCAGGGCATTGCCGACGAGGTCATCCGCCGGTTGCTGGAGGCGGCGGACGTCGACTGGCACCAACTCGCCGCCGACCAGCTCCGGCGTCGCTACGGCGGGGCCACCGCCGACCCGGCTGAACGGGCGCGCCGGGCGCAATTCCTCTTGCGTCGGGGCTTCGCCGCCGCCACAGTACGGGTTCTTACCCACGCCGATGCGGAAGACGCCGACGACGACTGAAGGCACTGAGCCTTGATTCCGGACGGGGTACTTCCGCGATACGCGGCCCCCAGCCCCGATCGCTCATGAAAACCGCCGACATCCGTTCGACCTTCCTCGAATTCTTCCGCTCCAAGGACCACACCATCGTGCCTTCGGCATCGCTGGTGCCGTCGAACGACCCCACGCTGCTGTTCACCAATTCGGGCATGGTCCCGTTCAAGAACGTGTTTCTCGGTAGCGAGAAGCCCGGCTACGTACGCGCTGCCGATGTGCAACGCTGCCTGCGCGCGGGTGGCAAGCACAACGATCTCGATCAGGTCGGTTACACGGCTCGTCACCACACTTTCTTCGAGATGTTGGGCAACTGGTCGTTCGGGGATTACTTCAAGCGTGATGCCATCCGTTACGCCTGGGAGCTGCTTACCGAGGTCTACCGGCTTCCCTCCGACCGCCTGTGGGTCACCGTCTACCATACCGATGACGAAGCCTTTGGCATCTGGCGCGATGAGATGGGTGTGCCGGCCGACCGCATTGTGCGCATCGGCGACAACAAGGGCGCGCCCTACGCCTCGGACAACTTCTGGCAGATGGCCGACACGGGTCCCTGTGGTCCCTGCACGGAAATCTTCTACGACCACGGCCCGGACGTAGCCGGCGGCCCGCCCGGCTCGCCCGACGAAGACGGCGACCGCTACATCGAGATATGGAACCTCGTCTTCATGCAGTTCGATCGCGCACCCGACGGCACGCTTTCGCCGTTGCCCGCGCCTTGCGTGGATACGGGCATGGGCCTCGAGCGTCTGGCGGCCGTGTTGCAGCACGTGCATTCCAACTACGACATCGACCTCTTCGCGCACCTGATCGGCGAGGCTTCGCGTCTGACCGGCACGGCCGACGTGGGCAACAAGTCGCTGCGCGTCATCGCCGACCATATCCGCGCAGCGTCGTTCCTCATCGTCGACGGCGTGCTGCCCTCGAACGAAGGACGCGGCTACGTGCTCCGTCGCATCATCCGGCGTGCGCTGCGCCACGGATGGATGCTAGGCGTGCGTGGTGATTTCTTCTGGAAGATGGTGGCGCCGCTCGTGGCCGAAATGGGCGAGGCCTACCCTGAGCTGGCCGCGAAGCGTGTGTTCGTGGAGCAAGCCCTGAGAACCGAGGAAGAACGATTCGGCGAGACGCTCGAACACGGCATGCGTCTGTTCGACGATATCGCCGCCAAGTCGGGCCAGATCATTCCGGGCGCGGATGCCTTCCGCCTTTACGATACCTACGGTTTCCCGGTGGACCTCACCGCGGATATCGCGCGCGAGCGTGGCATGACCGTGGATATGGACGGCTTCGAGCGTGCGATGGGCGAGCAGCGGGCACGCGCCCGTGCGGCGAGCAACTTCGCCACCAAGGCGCAGTTGCCCGCCGACGTGGCCAGCGCGCTTGCACCCACGGTATTCACGGGCTACGAGTCGCTTGAACTGGCTGACGCCCGCGTCGTTGCCATCGTGCGTGACGGCAAGGCGGTCGATGCGCTCGCCGATGGCGAACAGGGGTTTCTCCTGCTCGATCGCACGCCGTTCTATGCTGAATCGGGCGGTCAGGTGGGCGACACCGGCGTGATCCGTCATCCGTCCGGTGCCCTTGCGGTGCAGGACACCCAGAAGGTCGGTGGCGCGTTCTTCGCGCATTTCGGCGAATGGCAGGGCTCCGCACCGCTGCGCAAGGGTGACGTCGTCGGTGCCGCGGTCGATGCCGCGCAGCGGCAGTCCACCGTGCTCAACCACTCGGCGACGCATCTTCTCCACGCGGCCCTGCGCACGGTGCTGGGCGATCACGTGACGCAGAAGGGCTCGCAGGTGGCGCCCGAGCGGCTGCGTTTCGATTTCTCGCACTTCAAGCCGGTAACCCCCGAAGAGCTGGCGCAGATCGAGCGGATGGTCAACGACGAAGTGCGCCGCAATGCCCAGGCCGAAGTGCACAACATGGGCTACGACGAGGCCATCGAATTCGGTGCCATGGCGCTGTTCGGCGAGAAGTATGGCGCCGAGGTCCGCGTCCTGCGGATGGGTGAGTTCTCCACCGAGCTGTGCGGTGGCACGCACGTGTCGCGCACCGGCGACATCGGTCTGTTCAAGATCGTTTCCGAGTCGGGCGTCGCCGCCGGCGTGCGCCGTATCGAGGCGGTGACCGGCGCGGGCGCCATGGCGCGTGTGGCGGAGGAGGAGCGCATCCTCGGCGAGGTCTCGGGCATGCTCGCTGCCACCGGCGACGACGTCATCGAAAAGCTCCGCCAGTTGTTCGATCGCCAGAAGAAGCTCGAGCGCGAAATCGAATCGTTCAAGGCCAAGGCGGCCAGCTCAGCCTCCGCCGACCTGGCCGCGTCGGCCGTCGACGTGGCCGGCATCAAGGTGGTCGCCGCGCGGCTCGAAGGGCTCGACGCCAAGTCATTACGCGACAGCGTCGATGTACCCAAGCAGCAGTTGGGCGATTGTGCCGTGATTCTCGCGGGGGCTGTCGATGGGCGGGTCGCGCTCGTGGCCGGCGTGGCCGGAGCGGCTGCGGGCAAGGTGAAGGCGGGTGATCTCGTGGCCGAAGTGGCCTCCCGCATCGATGGCAAGGGCGGTGGGCGTCCGGACATGGCGCAGGGCGGTGGCCTGGATTCGGCCGAACTTCCGTCGATTCTTGCCGGCATTCCCGGTTGGGTCGAAGCCCGCCTTCGCTGAACGGGAGCAAAGGCCCTTCACGCCGGATCGCCGTGAGGTGATCCGGCCCTCGCTTTCCGCCGCCGCGTGCGTTGCGCGGGCTGGTTTGGCTCAGCTAGTATCAGTCGAATGTCGAAGGCGTCCTTCGGTATCGACCCGTCGGACCGACATGGCAGGACAGCTGGTCGGCGACACTCACAATTTAGAGCCGGGGAAGGCGGTCGGCCTTCGATGGTCGAAACGTCGATCCATCGGCGACAAGCACTCGGGGTGAATTGTCGTTGGTGGGGAAGCCAATACCTGATTTTATGGAGTATCAATCATGCTGATTCTGACCCGCCGGGTCGGTGAAACCCTGATGATCGGCGACGAGGTGACCGTCACCGTCCTGGGTGTGAAGGGCAACCAGGTGCGCATTGGTATCAACGCGCCGAAGAATGTCGCTGTCCATCGCGAAGAAATCTACCAGCGCATCAAGAACGAGGGCGACACCGGGGATCACTCCGGAAACGATCACTAACGCTTTACGGAGCAGGCAAGGACAAGTATCCTTGCTGGCTCGTCGAGTCGGCACGGCCGTCGAGACAACCATTCGGAGAGTTGCCCGAGAGGCCGAAGGGGCTCCCCTGCTAAGGGAGTATAGGGTCAAAAGCCTTATCGAGGGTTCGAATCCCTCACTCTCCGCCAGTTTGCAAAAAGCCCTGACCTGTCAGGGCTTTTTTGTTTTTTTTCGTCCTTGGTTTGCCGGGCCGGGTCTAAGCGTGCGCTAAGCCGACACGTCGTGTGCTGCGATACCGTCCCGTGATGCCCTGGATCATCGTCAAATACCTCGCGACCGCCGCCGTCGTCGTGGCAGTGTCCGAGTTTGCCAAGCGCAGCGATCGCATCGGCGCGCTCGTGGCCGCGCTGCCCCTGGTCACCTTGCTGGCGCTGACCTGGCTTCATGTCGAGCGGCAGCCCGTGGAGAAGATCGCCAACCATGCGTGGTACACGTTCTGGTACGTCGTGCCCACGCTCCCGATGTTTCTCGCTTTTCCCTGGTTGCTGGCGCGCTGCGGATTCTGGCCCGCCATGCTGGCCGCGGCAGTGATCACCGTGCTGTGCTTTGCGGTGTTCGCGTCGCTGGTCAGGCCCCTTGGTATCCGGTTGCTCTAACCTCGCCGAGGGGCGGGGCGGGGGGAGAAAGAAAAAAGGCCCCGAAACCTCGCCAGCGGCGGACTTCGGAGCCTTCATTCTTCGAATGATTGGTCGGGGAGACAGGATTCGAACCTGCGACTTCTACGTCCCGAACGTAGCGCTCTACCAGGCTGAGCTACACCCCGACGGGAGCCGCGTATATTAGCCATGGCCGGTTCACTTGGCAACAGGTGTGCATGTCTTTTTTACGACGGCGCGCCGGAGGCGAGGGGTGGCATCTGCTAATCTATGGGGCTGCCGCACGGCGGCTCCGCCCAGCCTGTCCCAGAGGAATTGCATGGCACTCACCCCGGCCCGCACCATGCCCGGTGTCCTCGAGCTCCTGCCGCTCGACCAGATCGCGTTCCAGCGCATGCTCGACACGATCCGCCGCAACTACGAGCGCTTCGGCTTCCTGCCGATCGAAACCCCGGTCATCGAGCACAGCGACGTGCTGCTGACCAAGACCGGTGGCGAGACCGAGCGCCAGGTCTACTTCGTGCAGTCCACGGGCGCGTTGGGTGCGGCGGAGAAGGGCGACGTGCCCGAATTGGCGCTGCGCTTCGACCTCACCGTGCCGCTGGCCCGCTACGTGGCCGAGCACGAGCACGACCTGAGCTTCCCTTTCCGTCGCTACCAGATGCAGCGCGTCTACCGCGGCGAGCGCGCCCAGCGTGGACGCTTCCGTGAGTTCTACCAGTGCGACATCGACGTGATCGGCAAGGATTCCCTGTCGGTGCGTTACGACGCCGAGATTCCGGCGGTCATCTACAGCGTGTTCCGCGAGCTCGACATCGGCGCGTTCACCATCCAGCTCAACAACCGGAAGCTGATGCGCGGCTTCTTCGAAAGCCTGGGCGTCGCCGACGCCGAGCAGCAGATGCTCGTGTTGCGCGAGGTCGACAAGCTCGACAAGCGTGGCCCCGACTACGTGCGCGGTACGCTCACGGGCGACGCGTTCGGGTTGTCCGCCGAGGTGGCGGCGACCATCCTGGACGTCGTGCAAGTGCGCTCGACCTCGGTGGACGATGCGTTCGCGAAGCTCGACGCGCTCGGCGACGGTTCGCAGACGATGGCGCAGGGGCGTGCCGAACTGAAGGAGGTGCTCTCCCTCATCCGCGACTTCGGCGTGCCGGAGACGCATTTCGCGCTCAATCTCTCCATCGCCCGTGGCCTGGATTACTACACGGGCACGGTCTACGAGACCACGCTCAACGACCATCCCGGCATCGGCTCGATCTGCTCGGGCGGCCGCTATGAGAACCTCGCCGGTCAGTACACCCGCTCGCACCTTCCGGGCGTGGGCATATCCATCGGCCTGACCCGTCTCTACTGGCAGCTGCGCGACGCCGGCCTGGTGTCCACGGCGCAGAGCTCGGTCGACGTGCTCGTGACGCAGATGGACCCGACCTTGCTGCCGCAGTACATTGCCGTGGCGACCGAACTGCGCAACGCCGGCATCGCCACCGAGGTGGTGATGGAGAGCGGCAAGCTGGGCAAGCAATTCAAGTACGCCGACCGCGCAGGCATCCGTTTCGCGATCGTCATCGGCGAGGACGAGATCGCCAAGGGCGTCGTCACGGTGAAGGATCTGCGTCGCGAAGACCAGTTCGAAGTGACCCGCGCCGAACTCGTCAAGACGCTCCGCGTCGAACTGGCCCAGGCCGAAGTCGGCCGTTAACCCTCACTTTTTCGCAGCCTGCCATGACCCAAAGCATCCTTCTCGACGGGCGCAGCCTCACGCGCGCCCAGGTCGCCGCCATCGCTCGCCAGGACGCCACCATCCGCCTGGACGATACCCAGTTGCTCAAGGTCAAGCGGGCCGCGGATTTCCTCGCGGAGAAAGTCGGCGGCGGCGAGCCCATCTACGGCGTGACCACGGGTTTTGGCAGCAATGCCGACAAACTGCTCGGCGCGCATCGCGTTCGCGACGAACTGCCGGGCGGTAATCCCGAGCCGCGTGAAGGCACGTTGCTCGAGGAGCTGCAGCACAATCTCATCATTACCCACGCCGTGTGCGTGGGTAAGCCGTTCGGTCGGGACGTGGTGCGGGCCATGCTCGCCATCCGCGTCAACACGCTCATGCGTGGTCATTCGGGCATTCGCGTCGAGACGCTGCGGGCGCTCGCCGAACTGCTCAATCGCGACGTCATTCCGGTGATCCCCGAGAAGGGTTCCGTCGGCGCGAGCGGCGACCTGGCCCCCCTGTCGCATCTGGCGATCGTGCTGCTCGGCGGTGGCGAAGCCTTTTATCGGGGGGAGCGCCTTCCCGGCGCGGAGGCCCTCAAGCGCGCGGGACTCGAGCCCGTGCGTCTCTCGTTCAAGGAGGGTCTTGCCCTCAACAACGGCACCACGCAGATGCTCGCCACCGGCGTACTCGCGCTGGATACGATGGACACCTTGATCCGCACGGCCGACCTGGCCGCCGCGATGACGCTCGATGCGTTCGCGGGCCGCACCGGCGCCTACGCCGAAGAAGTGCACGGCCTGCGTCCGCATCCGGGCCAGGTCGAAGCAGCGCGGCAGATCCGCGGGCTGCTCGAAGGCTCCACGCTGGCCGACATCGCCTATCACCTCGTGCCGCGGTTCCGCCCGTGGTTGTCCGACTCGTGGAGCGAGCCGGCCGACCAGGCACATCGGTTCGACATCGGTTGGGACTGGGTGCCCGCCACGCAGCGCCATGGCAAGGAGGCGTTCTACGCGCGGTTCCTGCCGTTCAAGGGTGGCAAGAAGCACCAGCCCCAGGATGCCTACTGCCTGCGCTGCGCGCCGCAGGTGCACGGTGCCGTCCGCGATGCCTGGGAGCAGGCCTGCCGCGTGTTCGACATCGAGCTCAACGCCGTCACCGACAATCCGCTGGTGTTCCCGGATGCCGAGAACGCCGAAGTCATCGAAGACCAGGTCATCTCGGCGGGTCATTTCCATGGCATGCCGCTGGCCTTGGCGATGAGCTACGTCAAGGCCGCGATCCCGGTACTCGCGTCGATTTCCGAGCGCCGCACGGCCAAGCTGGTCGACCCCGCGAACAACGATGGCCTGCCGGCCTTCCTTATTGGCAACGAAGACGCGACCGACTCCGGTTTCATGATCGTGCAGTACACGGCCGCGGCGTTGGTGAACGATCTCGCCACGCGCGCCCATCCGGCGTCGGTGTACTCGGTGCCGACCAGCGCCAACGCCGAAGACCACGTGTCCATGGGAGCCAACGAGGCCCGTCACGTGCTGGAGATGACCGAAGACCTTGGTCACGTGCTGGCGATGGAGCTTTACACCGCGGCCCAGGCCCTGGAATACCGCCAGGACATGCTCAATGCGGCACGTACGCTGGCCCTTCGGGGGGATTGGCAGGCCTTGGCGTCGAAGATCGCTGGCGCGCCGCGCAGCGATTCGCCGCACTACGCCCGTTTCGAAACCGAGGTGAAGGCGCTGATGGCCGCGCTCGCCCGTGCCGACGATTTCCACGGCGGCCGCGCGGTGCGCAAGGCGTTGGCGACATTGCGCGAGCACGTGGCATTCATGCAGCGCGATCGCGCCATGGACGGCGACGTGCGTCGCGTCTGCGAGCTGGTGGCGTCGGGGAATCTCGTCGCCTAGGCGCACGCCGTGCGCCCCGGCGGGCTCGCCGCGACGGCGTCCGCCGAGCCCGCGTCGGCATGAAGGCCCGCGAGATAACGATAGAACTGGGCGTCGTTGGCGAGGCCCAGTTTTGCCATCGCCGAGCGCTTCTGCCGGCTGATCGTTTTGATGCTGCGCCCCATGGTGTGGGCGATGGCGTCGAGCCCATGGCCCTGGGCGTAGGCATCGAGGACGTCGCGTTCCCGTGGCGTCAGCCCACTGCCGAGGCCCCGGCCAGGGGGTGAGGCCGGGGTCGGATGGCGGGACGCGGGGCTCAGGTAGTCCCGTCCGATCATCGCCGCGTGCACAGCCATTGGCAGGTGCTTCAGGTCACTGCGTTTATCGAACACGGCCACCACGCCCAGGTCGCGCAGCGCGCGCAGGACCGCCGGCTGGGCGAGGGCGGTCAGCACCACGATGCGCACCTGGGGGTGCTGCCGCCGGATGCGCCGGATCATCGGCATGCCGTCAGGCACCAGGCCGGATGGCAACGAAAGCTCGGTGACCAGCAGATCGCAGGCGGTATCGCGCAGGTGGGCGAAGAGGGTGTCGGTGTCGTGTGCCGCACCGACCACGCGGTGGCGGTGGGACCGCAGCACGGCTTTCACGCCGGCGGCGACGAGCGGCTGGCCGTCGGCCACCAGGACGGTACGGAACATGCCGGACGGCCTCCTTGGCCTTGGGAAAAAACAACGGCCTGCATCTTCGCCGTGGCTGACCGCCCTCGCCCAGCCGGCGGTCCTGCGCGCGCTGCGCG
>CAJYHU010000343.1 GCA_913774655.1 uncultured Luteibacter sp.
GGAAGCCGTCGACCGCGGTCCAGCACAGGTGATCGGACACCCACAGCGGCTGGATCGCCGTCGCCAGGCGATGCAGCCGGCGCAGGTAGTCGCGATCCACGCCATCGCCCCCGCCGATGTTCATCGACACCCCGTGCAGGGCGACCGGATAACGCTCACGCACGCGCGCCAGCACGTCCAGTGGGCGGCCGCCGTCGACCATGAAGTTTTCGGAGATCACCTCGACGAAATCGACCGGCGGATGCCCATTGAGGAAATCCGGGTAATGCGGGACACGCAGGCCCACGCCGAAGCCGTCGAAGCGCGGGAGCGGAGAAGCGCAGGACATGGTCAGGGAGCCCACCCGGCCACCCGGCAGGGGCAGCCGGGTCGACCGGTCACTTCGCCGGCGGCGTCGTGCTGCCGCCCTGGGCGGTGCATTCTTTCACGCTCACCGACTTGAAGCCCTGGCCCTTGCAGTCGTTCTGCCCTTTGCAGCCGTGATTGCCCGACTTGCAGTCGGACGTGCCCTTGCAGGTGTTGATGCCATAGCACGCGACGGTCTTGCCGCCACTCGCCGGGGCGGCCTGCGCGGGAACGGCGACGGCCGCGACGGACACGGCGAACACGGCGGCAGCGGTGGCGACGCTCTGGGTAGCGGTAGACATGGTGGACTCTCCGTAGCGGGGGGTGATGCCGAGATGGCGTGGGTCGTTCGCACGGGCGGCAGGGCCGCGACAACCGAACGGCCCTTTGGGCGGCCCGCGGTCGAACCGGCGCTGGCCGACTCCCTGGCGATGAGATACTCCAGGATCGCCGCCCACCACAAGTGCGTCGCCCGGCGGTCCGCACCGGCCCGGCCACCCCGGCGTCGGCGCCACCGCCCCCCGGCCGCGGGTCCCGACCGGGAGAAGCCACCCTATTTCGCGCCTTATCGGCGGCCACCGGCGCCCTTCGGCGTCTTCGGCGGCCCCGAAAGGCAACTCCGACCCCGGCGCCGATTCGGCAAAGGTTGAACCGACGCCCTACAGTCCGATGGCAGGGAGGCCGATGAACCTTCAGACTATAGGCGTCGTCGAACCCGGGCCTCCCCCGCTTCCGCCGGCGCAGTCGGCCGGCCGGCGAGGCATCTCGACGGTCACCCCTGTTTGGACCGCTGTTCAGGACGAGAGCGCCACGTGATCGCAAAACTCAAGGATCCGTCCATCTGGGGACGCCACCTCGCCGTGGCGGCCGCGTACGCGGCTTGCTATGAGGTGGTGCGGTATTTCTCATTTCCGCACTGGATGGTCACGGCGGGGCTGCGCCTGGGTTGCCTGCTTCTGGTACCGCGGCGGTTCTGGGCAGCGCTTGTCGTTGGCGAAGCCCTGCCTATCGCGGAGAAGGTCTTTCTCGGCAGCCCGCCCTTTGGTGCCGCGTGGGCGATGATCGCCGCCATCCCACCGATGCTGCTCTGCGTCCCGGGGATGACGCTCCTGCACAGGATTCGCCCCGTTTTCAACGAAGATGGCCAAGTCAACCTGGCCATGATCCTGGCAGCCGCTCTTTTCTGCGCCAGCGTGACGACCGGGCTCAACTCGGCCGCGCTGTCAGTGGTGGTCATGCCCGATGGATCCGCGCCGCCAGGGGTCACCGTTCCCATCGTGCTCGCCTGGATTCTCGGTAACTACCTCGGCGCGCTAACCATCGCACCCACCGTGTTGGCGCTTTACGAACGCGTCACGCGCATTCGCGGACCACTGACCTGGTCGCACGTTCTGAACAGCCCGCTCCTTCGTGAAATGCTCTGCGTCGAAGAGCCCGTGCTTCTTGCCCTACTTGCCGGGGTCCACGTGATCGGTGGCGATCTGACCGCCTACTTGCGCTTCGCGATGGTGATCCCTGTTGTCGCGCTGGCATGGCGTCACGGATGGCACGGAGCTGCCACGGGCGGCATGCTGGCAAGCATCGCGCTCGCCAAAACAGCCATTGCCGACCGGGATCCCTCGATGATTCCTGCGCAGGTCGTCCTGGCACTTGCCATATCGACCTCACTCCTCGTCGCCGCCTCCATCGCGGCCCGCCGCACCCATTCGGCCGAATCGAGAGATCCGCGGATCAACGCCATGTCGCGTTGACCCGCGGCGCCTGCATCGTCAGTGGAAGCTCGAGCTGCAGGTGACCGGCGTGGTGCAATCGCCCGGCACCGCCATCAGCCGAGATGATCCATCCGGCTGCGGCGCGATGAAAACCTTTACACCATTTCCTTCGTAAACCGTTTCACCGGTCGAACTCGACGGTGGAGGAAGCGGTTCGTCGGGGGTGGCCAGCTGTGACGTGCCGATGGGCAGCCCGACGAGGCTGTAAGGGGTGCGGGCAAACGCACCGCGTACGTTTCCGTTCGAGTCGTTAACCTGGATATAGCGGGTATTGCCGCGCTGGAAAACGTAAACGTGGTAGTTCGGACTCGAGCTCACATCGGAAGCATTCGGCCAGGATTGTCCTAGGCCACTGTTGGCCTGCTGCGCCACCGCGGTAAACGGAACGGCGATCAATGATGCGAGAAGTAAAAGAGAGCGAGCGCGCATGAGTGGTCTCCTGGAGCCATGGAAGGGATGCCGACGCGACGAAGCGCGGCACTAGGCAGCCGACCGTCCCGCAACGAACGACCGGCGTGGTCACTTTCCTGCAACGACGTCTTATCTTTCGACTCGCTGCCGATTACGCGCATGGTTTTGCGTGAAGGGCAACGAGCCCGAACGGATACACGTCGCGCGGGGCAACGCCAGCTTAGTGGCGACGGATGTCGCAGCCTGAGACGCGAGGCGGCCTAGGGTATGTCGGCCAGGTTAAACCGGAACCGACCCCTCGCTCGGAACATCCCCGAGGGACTCACAGAGAAACCTAGGAGCCTGTGCAGATATCAGGGGCAAATTCGGCCATGACTTCGCTGTTCAGGCCGCCCACGCGACACACTCGCTCAAGGGCGCGCCGACAGCTTTTGTCCGATCGCGTCGAATGCCCGGTATACCGTCCTCTGTCACGGCCTCGGAAACGGGAAAAGCCATGATCATTTACACGCCATGTTGAAGGGCAGGCCGATGAGCTACGGCGCGTTAGGCAAGCATGTTGCGGTCGCCTTTGCCTATGCGGCGACCTACGAGGTACTTCGATACTTCTCGTCGTCGCTCTGGATGCTTCCTGCAAGCTTGCGAGTCGCCTGTCTCCTGCTTGTCCCGAGAACGTACTGGATCGCCCTGGTCATGGGGGACTTCCTTCCCGTCGCCCAGCTTGGCTTGATGAACGCAGACCGCTTCGGCGTATCATGGGCGACGCTCGTCGCGATACCGCCCATCCTTTTCTACATGCCGGCCACGATGTTTCTGCAGAAGCAGATGCGCCTGACCGTGAACGATGGACGCCTCCATGCCGCCATGATCCTTGGCATGATGTTTCTGTGCTCCGTGATGAACAGCCTGATCAACATGCTGGCCTTCGTAACGATTGTCATGCATGACGGATCACCACGTCCCGAGGGGTCTCTGTGGCTGTTCTGCAGCTGGACGCTGGGCTACTACCTCGGCGCGTTGACGTTCGTACCACTGGTGATTGCGCTGAGATCGCACATGATCCGCCTAGATACGGCACAGCGATGGGAGGACAGCAGAAGGATCCGGCTGATCCGCGACATCGTATTCGTCATGCTACCTATCTCGGTCATCTTCATACTGGTCGCCCACGCCTCTATCACGCCGACGATGACTTGGATTCGATGCCTCGTGATCATACCCGTGGCGCTGATCAGCCGTCGGCACGGCTGGACCGGCGCCGCGCTTTGCGCGACCCTCGGTAGCATCGCGGTGACCACCAGCCATATCGCCCAGCGCGACCCGACCACGATCCCTGCCGAACTCATACTCGCCGCCACGGTATCCGTGTGTCTCCTGCTGAGCCGAGAAACCGGCTTGATACAGCGGCACCGACTCGTCGCTTAGTCACTCTGAAAAAATAGGTTCATCGCGGAATTGCGGAGATGTCGCATGGATGCAGGCCTTGCCGCCGGCTCGGACGGTGAGGCCAGAATCTTCGGTGTCCCTGCCAAACGCCCAGGTGCAACGCGCTCTGGCGCTGCAAGGTCGCCACAGCGCCACGGCTCGCGGGATCGAACCATCTACCGGTCCATAAGGTCGATCGCTGGGGCGGCCCCCAGGTTATCCGCGATGAACCAAAAAAGGTCCCCATGGCACACGATGGACATGAGCGCGTGGAAATACTGATCGCTGCTCCTGGAATCACGACGATCAGGATTTGCCGTTGACACATTACCCGATCGGCTGGGCGTCGATCGCAAGCCCTTTTCGCCGCCGCCGCGCACGCCATGTCCAGCGCAGCATCATCGCGGTGGCACCGATGTTGACCACCACCTCGCCAGGCCAGACGTCACCGTAGCTGAAGTCGCGAAAGTCGGTCAGCGCGGCGAGCATGCCCGCCGCGTTGACCGCCCCGCCGCACGCGATGAGGGCGCAATAGATCCGCACCACGCGGGACATGCTCCGCTCGGTGAGCAACCACATGCCGCACAGCGCCATGAGAAGGTTGCAGACGAGATTGATCGCCATCGTCATGTCGGACGTCATTTGCCTTCGCCCCCCGCGATACGGTCGATGACGCGGTTGGCGATGGATTCACCGCGCGTGTCAATCAGTCGCTGCGCCAGGCTGGCGAGCTTGAGCCCGAAAAAGCCGATCAGGAACGACACGCCGGCCTGCACCTCGGCCGCGGAGTCGGCCATGAAGCGCCGCTCCAGCGCGGGAGCGAGGAAAATGGCCATCAACGCACCGCACACCACCTGCACGATGGCGCGCTTGCGAGAGGGCTCGTCGTTCATCGCCACGGGCAGTATCGCGCCGCCCACGGCAGCCAATAGCAACCAGAACCGGGTAAACAACACGGGATCCATGGAGTTCATCGCTCGTGCTCCGGTCATGGCACGTTGGGTTCCAGCTCCGCGCGCCATGTACGCACGCGCGGCTGGCCGTTGTAAGACTTCTCATCGAACGACAGCCGCAGCGACGTCGGCGAGGCGCGCACGATGCTCATCACGCCCGAGCCGGCGAGGTTATCGCACAGCTTGCCGCCGTTGCTCGCCGATGCAAAGGCATAAATCGCCCCATCGGCCTGCACCTGCTGGAACTTCGCGCCCAGGTTGCACGCGATCGGCGGATCGAAATGCACGAGCGCCGACCTGGCGTCGAACTTCACCTGCACCGCGACGTTCACGTTGACCGATCGCAGGACACCGACCCATACGCCGGTGGGCAGGGTGTCCTTGGTGATCTCCTGCGCACTTGCCACGGAGGAGGCGGCGACAAGGGCAAGGACGGCGAGACGGCACAGGGACGTGTTCAGTGGATTCATAACGGTTTCCTTCATGGATACAGCAGGAAGATGCCGACCGCGAACGCCGCGGCAAGGCACAGGATGACGATGGTCACGAACCATGGGGACAGGCCCGATGGCGCAGGCAACGGTTCGTCGAGACAGGCGGTCAGGGCCGCCTCCCATTCGGGTGGCACGTGCAATTCGGTCAGGCGTTCCACGATCGGTCTCCCGCCAGGGAAGGAAAGGCGACGAGACGGCCGTCGAGTTCCACGCGGGGCCGCCAGGCATCCACCGCGCAATAGGTGATGCGGAGTCGGTGCGGGCGATCGCGCGCGAACCAGCGACGGCGGCGTCCGCCGAGTTCGACGACGAGCTGCCGTGTCTCGCCATGGCGCATGCGACGCAGGCGAAGGCGACAGTCGAATTCCAGCGACATCATCGAGACGTGGGGCTGCCCCCGGTCGCGGAACATCGCCAGCGGAATCACCACGGACTCCAGCGGCGCATCCGGCGACGGATCGCGCGGCACGTCGACGCGTAGCCCGCGCCCCTGGGCCAGGTCACCCGCACGGATCGCCTCGCGTCGCGCACGTAGCGACTCGTTCGCGGCCTCCACCGCATGGCCGAGGGCAAAGAGAAGGACATCGAGTCCGCAGGCAGCCATGGCGTGCTCCTAGTCCTTGATCCAGGCCGGCTTGCGCGGAAACCCCACG
>CAJYHU010000344.1 GCA_913774655.1 uncultured Luteibacter sp.
CTGGTCGAGCTGCGTGGAGGCCACCTGGCCGGCACTGGCCGGTGGGGTGGCCTGGGTCGGCTGGTCGACGTCGAAGGCCATCACGGTGGCGCTCGCGGCGAGGGCGACGGCGTTGGCGATGACGAACTTCCGCATGAACTGCTTCATGGCGCTACCGGTGCGATGGGAGGGTGGCCGGAAGGCTAGCATGAACGACCCTTGCCCAGCGATGTACGGCACGTCGACACACGACGTGGATCATGGGGTTTCCTCCCGGGAACACACCGCATGACCTTCCGCCCCCTCGCCGCGGCCGTTGCGCTTGCGCTCCCGGCCGTCGCCACCGCCCAGGACGTACCGCGCCTGGGCGCGGTGGTGGTGACCGCCACGCGCACCGCGCAATCGCCCTACGACGTGCCTGCCGCGATCGACAGCGTGCCGACCCCGCCCGACGGCACGCTCGACGTCAATCTTTCCGAGCGGTTGCAGTCGATCCCCGGCGTGACGGCGCGCGACCGCCAGAACTACGCGCAGGACACGCAGATCTCGATCCGCGGTTTCGGTGCCCGCTCGACGTTCGGCATCCGCGGCATCCGCCTTTACACCGACGGCATCCCGGCCACCATGCCGGACGGCCAGGGCCAGGTCACGCATTTCAACCTCGACTCGGCCGAGCGGGTGGAAGTGTTGCGCGGCCCGTTCTCGGCGCTTTACGGCAACGCCTCCGGCGGCGTCATCCAGCTGTTTACCGCGGACGGCACCGAGCCGCCGACCTACCGCGTCGGCGTGGCCGGCGGCAGCAACGGCAACCTGCGTGTCTCGGCCAACGCGCGCGGCGTCGAGGGGCCGGTCGACTACAACGTGGACGTGACCCACTTCCGCACCGACGGCTATCGCGACCACAGCGCGGCGCGGCGCGAATCGGGCAACGCCAAGCTCGGCTGGACGATCGACGACGACACGAAACTGACCCTCGTGCTCAACGCCGTGGACATCCCCGATGCGCAGGATCCCCTGGGCCTGACCCGCGCACAGTACCGCGCCGATCCACGCCAGGTCGCCGCCGTTGCCCGGACTTTCGACACCCGCAAGTCGGCGGACCAGCAGCAAGCCGGCGTGATCTGGGACCAACGCATCGACGCGTCGAACAGCCTGCGCGTGATGGCGTATTACGGCCAGCGGTCGGTAACGCAATACCTGTCGATCCCCGTCGCCACGCAGGTGTCCCAGCCCGGTAACGCCGGTGGCGTGGTGGATCTGGCCAATGCCTATGGCGGCGGCGACGCGCGCTGGACCTGGCGCGACACCCTGGCCGGCAAGCCCTTCGAGCTGGCCGCCGGCGTGGCCTACGACAACCAGCACCAGCACCGCCAGGGCGACGAGAACTTCATCGGTACCGCGCTCGGCGTACGTGGCGCCCTGCGCCGCGACGAGATCGACCGGGTATTCAATGTCGACGAATACGCCCAAGCCACCTGGCGCGTCGCCGACGACTGGACGCTGATGGGCGGCGTCCGCCACAGCGACGTGCGCTTCCGCTCCACCGACCGCTACATCGCGCCGGGCAACCCCGACGACAGCGGCACTGTGCGTTATACGGCCACCACCCCGGTCGGCGGCGTGCTATGGCGCGCGGCGCCGTGGGCGCACGTCTACGCCAACTGGGGACGCGGCTTCGAGACGCCGACGTTTTCCGAGCTCGGCTATCGCGCGGATCGCGGCGCGGGGCTCGCCTTCAACCTCAAACCCTCGCACTCGAACAACATGGAAGTGGGGCTGAAGCTACAGCCCGCAGAAACGCTCTCGGCGGGCGTGGCGGTCTTCCGCGCCGACAGCGACGACGAGCTCGCGGTGGCGACGAACCTCGGTGGCCGCACGACCTACCAGAACATCGCGCGCTCCCGCCGCCAGGGTATCGAGGCATCGTTCGACGACGAGGTCGCGCGCGACCTTCACCTCGTCGCGTCGTACACGCGCCTGCTTGCGAGCTTCCGCTCGCCGTTCCTCACCTGCGTCTCCGCCGGCTGCCGCGCTCCGGATACGCCGGTCGCGGCGGGAACACGCATTCCCGGGGTTCCCCGCGGCCTGGGCTATGCGGCGATCAAATACGGCGGCGAGCGCGGCTGGCAGGCGACCCTCGACGCCAACGCGGTCGGCGCGACCCCGGTCAACGACCTCGGCACCGAAGCCGCGCCGGGCTATGCCCTGTTCGGCTTGGGCGCCGGCTACGTGTTCGACCACGGACCGTGGCGCGTGAACACGTTCGGCCGGCTGGACAATCTGGCCGACCGGCACGTCATCGGCTCGGTGATCGTCAACGACGGTAACGGGCGTTACTACGAGCCGGCACCGGGGCGAACGTTCCTCGTGGGCGTGGACGTCACATGGCGCTAGGCGGACGGTCGCGCGCCAGGCGCGCGACGGCCCTCACCCGGAGATCGCCAACCGCTCCGACCGATACATCCACGCCGTCGCCAGGATCGCCACCAGCGCCGCGACGAATCCGCCGCCCAGGCAGAGCGCCGTCTGCCATGCCGGTACGCCGTCGCCGCGCAGCAACTGCACGATCGCCAGGTTCTGACCGAGCAGGGGCACCGCGTACATCCACGACTCGGCGCGCACCTGGATCACCGACAGCAGCACGCTGGGCAGGATCGGCACCATCATCAGCACCGAAAGGTACGTCTGCGCTTCGCGATAGCTGCGCGCGAAGGCGGATACCAGCGACTGCAGCGCGGCCAGCAGGACGATCAGCGGCAGCATCAGCAAGAGCACGTGCGCGGCGAAGCCCACGCCCAGGTCGAGCATGATGCCGAGCTTTTCGATGGGAATGAACCACGGCGCGGTGGAGAAGGCCAGCACGCACAGGAACAGGCTTACCAGCGAGAACGTGCAGATCGCCATCAGCTTGCCCGCGAGGATCTTCCAGCGCGCCACCGGATTGACGAACAGCGGCTCGAGCGATTGCCTTTCGCGCTCGCCGGCGGTCAGGTCGATTGCCAGGTACATGCCACCGACGAACACCGTGAGCACCAGGAAGTACGGCATGAACGAGAACATCAGGCCCGCTCGCGCCTGGGACGACGCCTGGTCGCGGTCGGCCACCTGCAGGGGCGCCGCCACGCTCGGTGACAGGCCGCGGGCGATCAGCCGCATGGCGCCCTCGCGCTTGGCGTAAGCATCGAGCACGGCACGCACGCGCGCCACCACCGGGATCGCGTCGCGGCGCGACGAGTCGTGGATGACTTCCACCTGCACCGGCTGGCCTGCGTTCCACGCTTTCGTGTAATCGGGCGCTATGCGCAGCACCACGTCGGCGCGCTGGTCGCGCACCGCGGCTTCCGGATCGGGCAGGCCCGCGACCACGTCGATGTTGGAGGCCTTGAGCGTCCTCATCAGGTTCGGCGCGGCCTCGGCGCCGATCACCGGCACCGCGATAGGCTGGTCGGCCTTGGCCAGTTCGCGGTTCACGGCGATGTTCATCATCGTGATGAACAGGACGGGCCCCAACAGCGGCCCGGTGACCAGCGCGTTGAGCAAGGCACGGCGGTCGCGCAGGTTTTCGCGCACCTCTTTCCAGTAGACGGCAAGCATCGCGCTCATGCGGCCAGGCCCTCGTCGGTGCCGATCAGTTCGACGAAGGCATCTTCGAGGTTCGCCTTGCCGGTCTGCGCGAGCAGCGCATCGGGCGATTCGTCGGCCACCACGCGACCGTGCGCGATCACCACGATGCGATCGCACAGCGCCGCCACCTCTTGCATGATATGGCTGGAAAACAGCACGCACCGCCCCTCGTCTTTGAGTTGCCGCATGAAGCGGCGCATGGCGCGCGTGGCCATCACGTCGAGCCCGTTCGTCGGTTCGTCCAGCAGCACGTTGCGCGGATCGTGCACCAGGGCCCGCGCGATCGCCGTCTTGACCCGCTGCCCCTGCGAAAAGCCCTCGGTGCGCCGGGTCGCGATGTCGCGCATGTCCAACGCATCGATCAGGGCCTCGCGGCGACGATCGATCAGGGCCGCGTCCATCCCGTGCAGCCGGCCGAAATACTCGATGTTTTCCGCAGCGGTGAGGCGCTTGTACAAGCCGCGCGCGTCAGGCAACACGCCGAGCGCCCGGCGCACGGTCTGAGGATCCGCCGCGGCGTCCACCCCATCGACCAGCACCTGGCCGGCATCCGGCGTCATCAACGTGTAAAGCATGCGCAGCGTGGTGGTTTTGCCGGCGCCGTTCGGCCCCAGCAAACCGGTGATTTCACCGTCGCGCGCGGTAAAACTGACGCCTTTGACGGCATGCACCGCGCCGAACGTCTTGCGCAGGTCCTTGACCTCGATCATGGCGTGGCTCCATTGAATCCGACGAAGGGGGGCAGCGACGAGAGACGATCCAGGCAACCGGCGTCGAGCGCCTTTGCATCGGCCTTGTCGATGAATTCGGACAGCAGGCGCGGCATGCAGCCGCGCATCACGACGTTGTGGCCCTGGCCCTTGAGCACGAAGTGACGGCCGTTCGGCAGGTCTTTCACGACGGCATCGCCATAGCGGGGCGGGGTCACCGGATCGTATTGGCCCGACATCAGCAGTGCGGGCACCGCGCTCTTGAGCGGCTGGCGAAAGTCGGCCGGGCGTGCGCCGTGCGGCCACACCGAACACACGGTGCGGAACGCCTCGATCATGGCGTCGCCTAGGATGAGTTCCTTGTCCTGGGGCCGCGGCTGCAGTTCGGACGCGTCTTCGGAACACAGCACCGAATACTGCAGGCCGCTGCCCATGGTGTCGCCGAGGTCGGCCGCGAGCAGTTTGGCCTGACCCAGCAGCGGGCCCACGTCGCCGTGCGCGGCGGCGTCGACCGACAGCGGGAGCAGCGCGGAGGTCTCCGGCGAATAGGCGAACATGCGCACGACCGTCGCCAGCACGTAGCTGCTGAGCATGCGCTGGGTGGATGCGTAGGTCTGCGGATCACGGAAGGTGACCTTGTGCGGGTTCGCCCGCAGCGCATCACGCAACTGGTAGAGCGTCTGGTAGGGATCGCCGAAGCGCGCGTGGCAGGCGGCATCCGCCGTGCAATCGGCGAAGCGGGCCTCGAGCGCCGCGTCGAGGTTCACCGCGAACTCCTCGCCGAGCACGAGCGAGTTGGGCACCACGCCGTCGAGCACCAGGGTGCGCACGGCATCGGGGTGATGCATCGCGTACTGCTGTGCCACCCGCGTGCCGTACGAGACGCCGATCAGGTCGACGGCCGGCGAGCCCAGGGCGCGCCGCGCATCTTCCAGGTCCGCCACGGCATCGGTGGTGGTGTAAAAGCGCACGTCGGCGGTCGGCGAGAGCGCATCGAGGCAATGCTGCGTCTCCCGGCGAACCCGCGCGAGGTCCAGGCCGCCTTCATCGCTTTCGCCGGCGTCGCCCGGCTCGCTGTCGCGACAGCCCAGCGGATGCGATCCGCCCGTGCCGCGCTGGTCAAGCAGAAGCACGTTGCGATGCGCCTGCACGCCCGCCATCGCCGGCTCGACCGCGGCGTAGGTTTGCGTCGCCGCCTGCCCCGGTCCGCCCGCGAGGAACACCACCATGTCCGGCGCGGGCACCTGGGCATCGCTGCGGACCACGGCCAGTCGCATCGCGATCTTGCGTCCCTGCGGATGCGCCCGGTCTTCGGGCACCTCGAACGGCGCGCACCACGCGGCGATGGAGAGCGCGGTATGCGGCTGGCCCAGCTCGCAGGGCGTCAGCCGCAACGAACCCAGCCGCCATTCGGCGGGCGCGGCGGTCATCGATGTCGCTGCCTTTGTCGGAGCCGCCATGGTGGACGCGTCGTGCCGATGCGACACGTGGCGTGCGACGAAGACGGCGGCGAGGATCACGACAGCGATCGCGATCCGGCGTTGGATAGTCATGCCTTTCAGTCCTCGGGCGTGAAGATGGATTCGATGGGCATCGCGAAGATACGCGCGATCTTGAAGGCCAGTGGCAGGCTGGGATCGTATTTGCCGGTCTCGACGGCATTCACCGTCTGCCGCGAGACGTCGAGGCGGTCGCCCAGGTCGGCCTGCGACCAGCCCAGCGCAGTGCGGAGTTCACGGACCCGGTTGTTCATCGCTGGCGAAGGTAATGCAGGCGGCACAGGCATTTGGCGACGCCAAAGCAAAACATCAGCACCGGAAACACCCAGATCGCCACCGCCTCGCCGGGCGGCACCGGCAACACCTTCGCGTTGAGCAGCATGCCGTAGGTGAAGAAACCGAAGCAGCCCGCGCCGCCGCCGATGGCGATGGCTTGCAGGTCGATCAGCCGCTCGAATTCGTCCTGGTCGCGGATCACCCGAACCATCGCCCGCAGCACGAACGCGATCGGCACGACCGGCAGCAACGTCACCAGGGTACGCATGGCGGTGCCTTCAAGCGTTTTCAGCCAGTAGACCGAGAGGACGATCAGTACGCAGTAGACGAGCATCGCGGGCAGCAACTCGCGAAAGTAACGTTTGTGGACGGCGCGCAGGGCCATGTCAGTGAGCCTCGATAAAAGCGTTCAACGTCTTGAGGAAGGTGGCGGGCTGGTCCAGCATCACGTAGTGCCTCGACGGCGCGATCGGGACGACCCTGGCGTTCGGCGCGTCGGCGAGCAGCGACGCGTAGTAGGCGGTTTTCTGCGCTTGCGTGAGCTTCACCGGCCCGGCGTTCGCGTCCGCCTGGCTGTACGGCATGATCTCCAGGATCGGCGCCTTCGCCGCCTTCAGGTCGGGACGGAAGTCGGCGCCCACGTCTTCGGCCATGTAGCGGGCGACGGCCTTGCGATCGCTACGGGCGTTGAGTGGCGCCACGCGTTCGGCGATGGACGGATCGAGCGTACCCACGCTTTTCATGTATTGCAGCTGCTGCGCCTGGAAGGCCTCCGGCGTGGCGCTTTCCATTTGCGCACGCAGGCCGCCGGCGATGGCTGCGCGCTGCGTCGCGTCGACCCGCTCCATGCCCGGGAAGACAGGCAATCCATCGACGGCGACGACCCCGCCGACGAGGTCCGGATGCCGACCGGCGAAGCGCAGCGCCAGGGTGCCGCCCAGGCTGTGGCCGACGAGGATGGGATGTGGGATGTGCCGATCGGCGATCAAACGCGCCAGCGCGTCGTCGGCACGGTCCAGCCACTGGCCGTCGCCGGATGGCGGCGGCGTGCCGTCGAACCCGGCGAGCGTCACCACGTAGACGGTGTCGCGTTTTTCCAGGTCGGCCACGGTGTCTTTCCACACCCAGGCGCCACCGGCGAGGCCTGGGATCAGGATCACGGCGTGGCCGCCGGATCCGTGGCGTTCGACCTTGAGCGTGTCGACCTGCCAGGACGGCGCGTCGGCGGCATGCAGGGTGGACAGGGCGCAAGCGGCGAGCGCGAGCGTGGCGAGACGACGGATGATGCGATGAGACATGGATGAACCTCCCCCGAGGTGACGTGGAGCGTGTCAAGCACGCTTGACACACATCCTGCGCTTCGCTGTCCGCACTGTCAAGCACCCTTGACACGAGCAGAGCACGGATTCGGCATCGCTAGGCGAATCCGGACGCCTTGCCGAATTTCGTCACTCGCGCACGGCGCGCTTGCCGATGCTTGGTGCGAAGGAAATCACGATGCACGAAACGGATGCGCCGCACCCCGCCGGGAGTTACCCATGATCCGCCTCCGTTCCCTCGTGGCCGCCGCCGCGCTCGTCACCGTCGCCGCGGCGCACGACGCCCGTGCCGCGACCGCCACCAACACGTTCAACGTGCGCATCACCATCACCGCGGCGTGCAACATCACGACTACCGCACCCACCGACGTGAACTTCGGTAGCCAGCCTTCGACTGCCACCAACGTGGACAACCAGGGCGCGCTCAACGTCAATTGCACCCCGAGCGCGCCTTACACGATCGCGCTGGACAACGGCCAGAACGGCACGGATGCGAACAGCCGCAAGATGAGCAACGGCACCTCGCTGGTGCCCTACCAGCTGTATCGCGCCGCGACGCGAACCGCGGCCGACGTGTGGGGCAGCACCACCGGCACCGGCGGCAACGTGTTCGCCGGAACGGGCACGGGAGCCAACCAGGCGATCCCGGTCTACGGGCGCGTGCCCAGCACCAACTTCGCCGCCGGCAGCTATGCGGACGTGATCACCGCCACCATCACCTACTGACGGTGCGCACGCCTTGGTTACCGTGCCTGGCGATGGCCATGGCGATGTCGTTCGCTTTCGTGTCGCGCGCCAGCGGCCTGCAGGTGGCGCCGATCGGCCTGAGCCTGACCGGCGACACGCCTGCCCAGGCGCTGTGGCTGACCAATACGGGCGCCGATCCCATCCACGCCCAGGTGCGCGTGTTCCGCTGGACCCAGCACGACGGCAAAGATCTGTACGAGCCCTCGGGCGACCTGGTGGTCAGCCCCCCCATGACCACCATCGCAGCCGGCAGCCGGCAGATGGTCCGGGTCATCCGTCAAGCCGCGCCGCCGGACGGCGTCGAGGCATCGTATCGGGTCATCGTCGACGAACTGCCGATCGACACGCCGAAGGGGCTCGCCTTCGTGCTGCGTTATTCGATTCCCGTGTTCGTGGCACCGAAAGACGATGCGTCGGTGCGCGCGACGCTGGATGCCACCTGGAACGACACGCCGGAGGGACCCCGCCTGCGCGTGCGCAACGAAGGCAACGGCCATGCGCAGATCGCCAACCTCGTACACGTCGACAGCCAGGGACATCGCATGGTGGTGTTGCCGGGATTGGTCGGCTATGCGCTGCCCGACAGCGCCATGAGTTGGGCGGTGCCGCCCCACGTGCCGCGCGAAGGCACGTGGAAGGCGAGGGTCAACGGTGAAACGACCGAATCGACCCTCGTCGCTGGCAAGGGCGATCGCTAGCCTCCTGGCCCTGGATGCCGCCACGGTGAACGCGACATCGACCGGACCCGGCGCCGCCGAGGCGATTCCTCCACCGCCGGTGCTCTCGCGCGACCGACGGGTGGGCGAAGACCTCTACCTCGAGGTCGTGCTCAACGGCAGCAGCACCCAGCGCCTCGTGCACTTCATCCGACGCGATGACACCCTGTGCGCACGGGCGGAGGATCTTCGCGCCATCGGCTTCGCGCTGCCGACCGGCGGCGACGACGTCCGTTGCCTGTCGGACATGCCGGGCGTGCGCGTCGGCTACGACGTGGCCGAGCAACGCGTGCGCATCGACGCGCCGCTCGACCGCCTGGCGTTGCCGCGGCACGTGCTCGGCACGCCGGAGCGCGCGACGACGCCGCCGGCCAGCGGCACGGGCCTGCTGCTCAACTACGACATTTATGCCGCCCAGGGCGGCGGGCTGGGCAACGTCAGCGGGCTCGCGGAGCTGCGCGGCTTCAGCCAGGGCCTCGGCGTGCTCAGCAACACGTCGCTGACGCGCCGTTACCAGGCGCGCGGCGAAGGCTGGCAGGGCGACACGGTGCGCCTGGACACGCAGTGGCGCCTGTCGTTTCCCACGCAATCCATGGCGTTGACCGTCGGCGACACGTTGACCGGCTTCCTTTCGTGGACGCGCGCCACGCGCATCGGCGGCGTCGCCATCGGCACCGACTTCGCCCAGCAGCCCTATCGCGTCACGACGCCCTTGCCGCAATTCTTCGGTGAAGCCACCGCGCCGTCGGCCGTGGAGCTTTACATCGACGGCGTGCGTCAATACAGCGGGCGCGTGCCGGCGGGGCCGTTCCAGCTCACCGCGGTGCCCGGCGTCGACCAGGCCGGGCAGGCACAGGTCGTGCTGACCGACGCGCTGGGCCGCACGAGCACGGTGACCTTTCCGTTCTATGCGGCCCGCCAGCTCCTGCGCGCGGGACTCGACGACTGGTCGGTCGAATGGGGCAAGGTGCGCGAGTCCTACGGCATCCGCTCGTTCGACTACGGCCAGGCGATGCTGGGCAGCGCCACGTGGCGCCACGGCGTCGACGACCACCTTACGCTCGAGGGACACGCCGAAGGCGGTGACGGCCGCGCGAGCGGCGGCGTGGGGACGGTGTGGAATCCCGCGGGCGCCAGCACCATCAACGCGTCGCTGGCCGCGTCGCACGGCGGCGGCCTGCAGTATGGCCTCGGCTACACCTGGATGGGCCGCTACGTGAACGCCTCGTTCGACACGCTGCGCGGCAACGCGCATTACCGCGACGTGGCGTCGGGGTACGGCTCGCCCCCGCCGCGGGTGAGCGAACGCGCGCTGGTCGGGTTCAATGTGCGTCATTCGAGCTTCGGCGTGAACTACGTACGCCTGCGCTATCCCGGCGCCCCGGCGACCCGGCTCGCGGGGTTGTTCGTGCTGCGCAACGTGGGCCACGGCATCACGCTGAACCTCACCGCCAACCAGAACCTCGACGACGCCCGGGACCGGAGTCTCTTCGCCGGCGTCACCGTCGCCCTCGATGAGCGCACCACCTGGAGCACCTCGGTACAGCGCGACCGCAACCAGACCTTCGGCATCATCGACGCCAGCCGGCCGATCGACGGCGACGGCGGCTTCGGCTGGCACACGCAGGCACGCGCCGGCCAGGACGGCGGCGGCCTGGTGGAAGCGGGCTGGCTCGGCCGCCTGGGCCAGGCGACCGTGGGTGCCAGCGACATCGGTCCGGGCCGCTACGGCTACGCCGACGTCAATGGCGCCCTCGTGTTGATGGGCGGCCACGCGTTCGCCTCGCGGCGCATCGACGACGCCTTCGCGGTGGTGAGCACCGAAGGCACCCCGGACATCCCGGTCTTGCAGGAAAACCGCCGCACGGGCGTCACCGACGATCGCGGACTGTTGCTCGTGTCCCGACTCAACGCATGGCAGGACAACCGCCTCGCGATCGATCCGATCGATCTGCCCGCGGATGCGCGCATCCAGCGCGTGGAGGCGGTCGTGGCGCCGGCCGACCGTTCCGGCGTGCTCGTGCGCTTTCCCGTGCGCTATGTGCGCGCGGCTTCGGTCGTGCTGGTCGATACCCGCGGCGAACCGCTGCCCGTGGGCACGCGCGTGGACACCGGACGCGGCGACCCTGCGTTGGTGGGCTACGACGGCATGACCTACCTCGACAGCCTGCAGGGCGCGCACACGCCACTGCGGGCCACGTTGCCCGACGGGTCGACCTGCACGGCGCGTCTGGACTACCCCGCCAGCGCAACGCAACTGCCGCGGCTGGGGCCGATCGCCTGCATGGGGACACCGCCGTGAAGTGGCTCGCGCTGATCGTGCTGCTACTGGGCGCCCTGGCGTGCGCACCGCGCGCACAGGCCACCACGACATGCAGCATCACGAGCGTCACCGCCCTCGCCCTCGGACCGGTGGATCCGACCGGCAGCTTCGTCGACGCGTCGGCCACGCTCAACTACCAGTGCACGTACAGCGACCTGCTGGGTAGCCTGTATGGCACCTTCGTCACCGCCTGCGCGAGCGTTTCGGCCGACGACCAGGGCAGCTTCGCGCCGCGCACCGTGGTCAACGCCAGCAACGACCGCATGGCCTACCAGGTCTACCAGGATGCGGGTCGCACCACGATCTGGGGCACGCTGGGCAACGCGAGCTATCCCCCGAGGGTATGGAACACGAGCATCGGCATCCTGTCGAACGGGGCACAGGTCACCGGATCGCTGAACGTCTACGGACGCGTCCCGGCCGGCCAATCCACGCTCTCGCCCGGCAGCTACGCGGGCTCGCTGTCCACCTCGCTCACCTACAGCTACAACGAGGCGCTCCTGAGCATCGGCACGCCCCCGGCCGCCTGCAACGGCGGCGGCACGGGCGGCCCACTCACCGCCGCGGGACCGACGATGAACGTGACTGCGTCGGTCGCGGCGCGATGCACCTTCGGCACCGCCACCGACCTGCTCTTCGGCAACGTGCCGGGACTATTGACCGTGGCCACCGACCAGACCTCGTTGCTGCGCGTCACCTGCACCAACCGCGCCCCATTCCAGCTTGGCCTCGACAACGGCGCGAACGCCTCCGGCGCGCAACGACGCATGGGCAGCGCGGGGCAATACGTCAATTACGAGCTCTACCGCGACAGCGCGCGCACGCAACGCTGGGGCAACACGCTCAACAGCGACACCTACGCCGGCACGGGTTCGGGCAGCGAGCAGACCGTGACGGTGTATGGCCGCGTTCCGCCGCAGGCGGCGGCCATGGCCGGCACCTACAGCGATCTCATCACGGTGACGGTCACCTACTGAGGCGGCATGCGGACTGCCGCAGCGACGTCGCCGACGCGCGCCCTGCGCCCGGCCAAGGCGAATGACGCCGTGCGAGGTGGGAGCGGACCGCATCCGCGAACCCTCCGGACACGAGGGACGAATGAGGACGCAACCCTCATTCGTGCGAGCTGCCTGGCCCCACCGCCCGCTCAGTCGTCCTGCGACGACCAGCCGCCACGCTTGGGCTTGCCGCCGTGCTTCACCGGCCCGGCCTTGCGCCGCAACCGTGCTTCGAGCGTGGCCGCCTGTTCTTCGCGTTCGTCGTGCAGCTTGAGGTAGTTGCGCCAGCGTTGCGGCGACAGCTCGCCCGACGCGAGCGCGGCCTGGATCGCGCAGCCCGGTTCGTTGCCGTGGCCGCAGTCGGCGAACCGGCATTGCGCGGCCAGCGCTTCGATGTCGGCGAAGAGATCGAGGTTTTCCTCGCCGGTGAGCTTCAGCTCGCGCATGCCCGGCGTATCGATGAGGCAACCGCCCGTGGGCAGCATCAGCAGCGCGCGGTGCGTGGTGGTGTGGCGACCGCGGCTGTCGTGCGAACGCACCGCACCGGTCGCCATGCGCTCCTCACCAAGCAAGGTGTTCGTGAGCGTGGACTTGCCCGCGCCGGAGGAGCCCACCAGCACCGCGCTCGACCCCGGTCCGAGATACGTCGCCAGCAAGGGCACCGTGGCCGGGTCCTTGCCGTTGATCGCATGCACCGCCGCGTCGGATGGCAAGCGCGCGCGCAGGGCGGCGACCGCCGCATCCGTATCCACCCCGGTGTCCGCCTTGCTCAACAACACCACCGGGCGCGCGCCGGAGCCCTCGACCAGGGTGAGGTAGCGCTCGATGCGCGCCGGGTTGAAGTCGCCGTCCAGGCCGGTAAGCACCAGCACGTAATCGATGTTGGTGGCGATGATCTGCCGTTCGTAGCGCTCGCCCGCGGCGGCGCGCGTGAGCACCGACCGACGCGGCAGCACGGCCTCGATCACCGGATGCGTGGCCCGGTCGAGCAACACGAAGTCGCCGACCGCGGGCCGCAACGACGGATCGAGCCCGCGCTTGAGGAAGGCGCCCGCCGGTTGCGCGTTGAACGCCCCGGCCCCGTCGTGCACTTCGTAGCCCGCGCGATGCTGGGCCACCACGCGTGCCAGGCGGCGCGGATCGTCGGGCAGGGCGGGCTCGCGCCAACCGATGTGACGCAGGCGCGCCAGGTCCGGGGAGAGGGTCATGGCGCGATTATGCCCGCTCCGCGGCCGATTTCCGCCTCGCTGGCGGGGAATGACGCTGCTAGGATCGGGGAACGCGGCCGGAAACGGGTCCGGCCAAGCCAAGGGAAGTCGTCCAACGTGTCCTCGATCGAACCCAGCGCGCACCTGGCGGAAGTGCGTTACGAGATCCGCGGCGCCCTTACCAGGCGCGCCCGCGAGCGCGAAG
>CAJYHU010000345.1 GCA_913774655.1 uncultured Luteibacter sp.
CCGATTACTGGGCGCCCCTGGTCGTGGTGCAGATCCTCACCGGTATCCTGCTGGGTCCCGGGGTGCTCGGCAAGGTGTTTCCCGACTACTTCGCCACGGTGTTCGCGCCGCCGGTGATCGCCGCGCTCAACGGCATCGCGTGGTGGGCGGTGATGGTGTTCGTGTGGATCGCGGGCATCGAACTGGACCTCACCGAGGTATGGAAACAACGCCGCGAGTGCGGCACCACCGCCGCGCTCGCCCTGGGCGTGCCCCTGCTCGCCGGCTGCGGCGCCGCGATGCTGATGCTGGCCTGGCGCGACGGCTGGATGGGACCACAGGCGCAGCCCTGGCAGTTCGTGCTGGGCATCGGCATGGCCTGCGCGGTCACCGCGCTGCCGATCCTCATCCTGCTCATGGAAAAGCTCGGCATCCTCCGCGCGCCGCTGGGCGAGCGGGTGCTGCGCTACGCCAGCCTCGACGACGTGGCGATCTGGGCCGTGCTCGCGATCATCCTGCTCGACTGGACACGGGTCGGCCACCAGCTGGCCTTCCTGGCGATTTTCGCGGTGGTGGCGTGGGCCTTCCGCCGGCTGATGGCGAGGCTGCGCGAAAGCGACCGTTACGTGCTCGGCCTGGTCTGGCTCGCCGCGTGTGGCTACGGCGCCGACTGGTGCGGCCTGCACTTCATGGTGGGCGCCTTCCTGGCCGGCGCGGCGATGGAACGCGCGTGGTTCCGGATCGAGGGACTGGACACCCTGCGGCACAACGTGCTGCTGGTGGTCATGCCGGTGTACTTCCTCTCCACCGGCCTGCGCACGAACTGGCAGCTCGGCGGCGTCGCGGTGTTCGGTGCGGCCGCCCTGCTCCTGGTGGCGTCCGTGGCGGGCAAGCTGGCCGGCGTGGGCATCGCCGGCCGCCTGCTGGGCTGGAAACGCGGCGACGCCTGGACGATCGGCTGGCTGCTGCAGACCAAGGCGCTGATCATGATCATCTTCGTCAACGTGCTGCTCGACCGTGGCCTGATCGCCGGCGACACCTTCACGGCCCTGCTGCTGATGGCGGTGGCGAGCACGATGCTGACGATTCCCGTCGTCGCCCCGCGACTGGCCGGTCCGGGCATCGCGCGGCCCGGGAACGAACCCCCTACATCCCCGCCAAAAGCCCCCGAGTCAGCGTAAGATAGCGCCTATTCGGCACATCATGCGGTAACCACGTGCGTCTGGACGACCAGCCTTGGGAAGGCAAATACCACGAAGCGGTGGAGCGGCTCTCTCGCGAAGAGGCGCAATGGCGTGACGCCGAAACGCTGCTCAGGCAGCTCGTGGGCTGCCTTACCCGGGCGATGCAGGGCGCACACGACCAGCTCGATTCGCATATCGAGCGCCTGAACGAGGCCCTCGCCGGCCCCCTGGCCGCCGCCGAGCTGGGCGGCGTGGTGCGCAGCCTGAGCGAGACGATCGACAACCTCGGCGCCCGCCCCTATACGCCCGACCAGCGATCCATCGCGATCACCCGGCCACGCACGGAGCACGGCTCGTCGGTGCAGTCCTCGCTGAGCCGGCTGGTAGACCGCATCATCGTGCTGCCCAAGCTTGCCGACCGCGCGAACGACCTGCGCCACGATGTGGCCAACGCGGGCGATCTGGTCGCCCTGGCCGCCTGCGGCGACCGCCTCGCCGACCTGATCAACGAACAGCGCATGGGCCTGCAACGCGAGATCGACGCGTTGCAGGCGGTGTTGAGGCACGTCACCGGCCGACTGGACGAAATGACCCAGTACATGGCCCGCGAGCTCACCGACCAGGCCGCCGGCGAGACGAACGGCCAGGTACTCGACGCCTCGGTGGCGCACGAGATCCGCGTGCTCGGCGAAGCCGCGCTGGAACTCGACGACGTGCACGAGCTGCGCGAGCGGGTCAACGCGAGCCTGGAAACCATCACCGCATGCTTCCGCGAATTCCGTGACCGCGAAGGCGCCCGCCTGACCGCCTACCGCGAGCGGACCGAGGCGATGCGCCTGCGCATCGAGCAGCTGGAAACCGAGCGCCACACCTTGCAGCGTTCGCTCGAACGCGAGCACGAGCTGTCGCAGACCGACACCATGATCGGCATGCCCAACCGGCTCGCCTACGAGAAGCGCGTCGACCTGGCGTACCAGTCGTGGCTGGTGTCGCAGCGCCCGCTGGGCATCGCCGCGATCGACATCGACCACTTCAAGAGCATCAACGACACCTACGGCCACACCGCCGGCGACGCGGTGCTGCGCGTCATCGGGCAGGCCCTGCTCAAGCACGTGCGACCGGTCGACTTCGTGGCGCGCTATGGCGGCGAGGAATTCATCGTGATCTTCGACGGCACCGAGCCGGCCGAGGCCTTGCAGGTGTGCGAACGCCTGCGCGGCAAGATCCAGCACCTCAACTTCCACGCGGCAAGACAACTGCTGCGGGTGACCGCGTCCATCGGCCTGGCGCACTTCCAACCGGGCGATACGCCGGCATCGGTGTTCGAGCGGGCCGACCTGGCCCTCTACACCGCAAAAAATGGCGGCCGCAATCGCTGCATCATGGGCTGACCGGCGTCGACGACGCCCCGGCGGACGCGCACAATACGCGCATCGCGGCCACCCCGGCCGTCCTTCGTCGAGACACCACCCATGACCCTTTCGATGTACCAGGCTTCGGTTCCCGTCCTCGTCCGCGCGCTCAAGGCGCTGTCGGGCGTACTGCATAAAGGCGCGGCGTTCGCCAGGGAGCGCGACGTGTCGCCCGAGGTACTGCTCAACACCCGCATCATCGCCGACATGTTCCCGCTGGCGCGCCAGGTGCAGATCGCCACCGACATGGCCAAGGGCGCGGTCTATCGCCTCGCGGGCCAGGACGTGCCCTCGATGGACGACAACGAGGCGACGTTCGAGCAGCTGCAGGAGCGCATCGCGCGCGTCATCGGGATGATCGAAGCGTTCACCCCGGCCCAGATCGACGGCAGCGAAGACCGCTCGATCGTGCTCAAGCTGCGCAGCGGCGAGCTGACGTTCAACGGCCAGGATTACCTGCTCGGCTTCGTGCTGCCGAACGTGTATTTCCACTGCACCACGTCGTATTCGATCCTCCGCGGCGAAGGCGTGCCGCTGGGCAAGGCCGACTTCCTCGGCAAGGCGTAAGCCCACGCTGGACGCGTGAACCGCCGCGTCCGCGCCGGTTCACGCGCTTCCGGGTCGATCGTCCGCATGGCGATGCCGGCCCTCGACCCAACCTTCCAGACGTGCCACCAGCCAGCCCACCATCAGCGCGGACACGGTGCCGATCACCACTTCGCCCAGGCGAAACGCCGCGACGTCCCAGAGCGGCCCCGTCGACGGCACCAGCATGACGATGGCGGTGGTGATGCCGCCCACCCGCGCCGCCGCGCCGACGCCGGCGGCCCACGACGCGAGCGTCACCAGGAACAGCGCCGCCGCGAAGGCGAGGAAGTCGCCGGTGCCGCCGATCCACAGGCCCAGCACACCGGCCACGGCGCCCAGCCCGGTGCCCAGCACGCGGTCGCGGCCGGCACCGCGCGTGTCGCCGTAATGCGGCTGGGTGACCGCGATGGCGCTGATCGCCGCCCAGAACGCCTCGTGCGGATGCACCCATTGGCCCGCGCCGTAAGCCACGCAGGCCGACGCCATGGTCTTGGCCGCGATGAACAGGCCGACCCGCGCGCGCTTGCCCGGCGGAAGCGCCCGGACCATCCGTTCGAGCAGGCCCTGCGCACGACGAAGCCGCCTGACGGGGCGCTCGTCGTCGTGCATGCGTCGCTCGATCATGCGGTGGCCCGGGTCACGCCTTGAGTTTCCAGCCCGTACGGAAGATCCACCAGACGGCGCCGATGCATACCAGCAGGAAGCCCAGCGTGGCCGACGCGCTCAGCACCACGTCGACGTCGGCCTGGCCGTAGAAGCTCCAGCGAAATCCGTTGACCAGGTACACCACCGGATTGAACAAGGTGATCTTCTGCCACACCGGCGGCAGCATCGCGATGGAATAGAAGCTGCCGCCGAGGAACGTGAGCGGCGTGATCACCATCAGCGGGATCACCTGCAGTTTCTGGAAGTCGTCCGCCCACAGGCCGATGATGAAACCGAACAGGCTGAAGGTCACCGCCGTCAACACCAGGAAACCGACCATCCAGAACGGGTGCATGATCTGGTAAGGCACGAACAGCCGCGCGGTGGCGAGGATCAACAGGCCCAGGATCACCGACTTGGTCGCGGCGGCCCCGACGTAACCGATGACCACCTCCACGAACGTGACCGGTGCGGAGAGCAACTCGTAGATCGTGCCTGCCCACTTGGGCATGTAGATGCCGAACGAGGCGTTGGACACGCTTTCGTTGAGCAGCGACAGCATGATCAGGCCGGGAATGATGAAAGCACCGTAGCTCACACCGCCGATCTGGCCCATGCGCGAGCCGATGGCCGCGCCGAACACCACGAAGTAGAGCGAGGTCGACAGCACCGGCGATGCGATGCTCTGCATCAGCGTGCGGCCGGTGCGGGCCATTTCGAAGCGATAGATGGCGCGGATCGCGTGCAGGTTCATGCGCCGTTCCTCAGCAGGCTCACGAAGATCTCCTCCAGCGAGCTCTCGCTCGAGTGCAGGTCCTTGAAGTCGATGCCCATCCCGCCGAGCTGGCGAAGCAGGTCGGCGATGCCGGTATCGTCGCCCTGCGTGTCGAAGGTGTAGGTGAGCGTCTGGCCGTCGGCGGAGAGTTCGAGCGGCCAGTGCGCCAGTTCCGCGGGCACGGTGGCGAGCGGCGACTGCAGTTGCAACGAGAGCTGCTTCTTGCCCAGCTTGCGCATCAGCGTGTGCTTGTCTTCGACGATGACGAGCTCGCCGCGATCGATGACGCCGATGCGATCGGCCATCTCTTCGGCTTCTTCAATGTAGTGCGTGGTGAGGATGATGGTGACGCCCGCGTCGCGCAGGCGGCGCACCATCTGCCACATGTCGTGGCGCAGCTCCACGTCCACGCCCGCGGTGGGCTCGTCGAGGAACAGCACGCGGGGCTCGTGGGCCAGCGCCTTGGCGATCAGCACCCGCCGCTTCATGCCGCCGGACAGCGTCATGATCTTCGCGTCGCGTTTTTCCCACAGCGACAGCTCGCGGAGGATCCGCTCCAGGTGCACCGGGTTGGGCGCCTTGCCGAACAGCCCGCGACTGAAGCGCACCGTGGCCCACACGCTCTCGAACGCGTCGGTGGAGAGCTCCTGCGGCACCAGGCCGATCAGGCCACGCGCCACGCGGGCGTCGCGGACGATGTCATGGCCGTCGACCGTCACGGTCCCCTCGCTGCCGTTGACGATGCCGCAGATGATGCTGATCAGGGTCGTCTTGCCGGCGCCATTGGGGCCGAGCAGCGCGAAAATCTCACCCCGGTGGATATCGAGGTCGACGCGCTTGAGGGCCTGGAAGCCGCTCTTGTAGGTCTTGGACAGGCCTCGCACCGCGACGATGGCGTCAGGGGCCGGATCGTTGGGAGACATGGGGTTCCGTGGGTGGCGGATGGATCGCCGATGGTAATCGCACCGTCGTGAAGACGCAGCCCTGTGGGCGATGCGCGCCCTGGCCAGCGAGCCCGTGCCCGCAAGTCATTGTGATACAACGGTTAACGGGTTTTTTAGCCGATAAGGCGTAGCGTCGTGGTCGAGGGGTCGACGCGGCCCCGCATCGTCAGCGCACCCAACCGACAGCGAGGGTTCCATGGCTTCCAGTTCCGCTCAACTGTTCATTCCGTACAACGAATCGACACAGGGACCGTGGATCGTACGCCGCGCGTCCCTGCCGCTGGGCCGCTACGCGTCCCAGGCGGCCCCGATCGCCGCCGCCGAAGGGATGGCGCCCGACCTCTCCGATCACCTTGGCCGCCCGGTGGAAATCCACGTGCAGCACGCCGATGGCACGTGGGAAGAACACACCTTCGTCGTCGCCGGCCTCGTCGCGGGCGCGCCGGCCAACGGCGTTCACCACCGCCACCTCTGAGCGCCACGGGCTGAGACGGCGATAAGGTAACCTTGTCCGGTTGCCTTATCCGTCCGCTGTCCGCCCGATGCTCACCGAAGACACCAAAGCCACGATCCGTGCCGCGTATGCGCGGCTGAAGGACGGCCTCGCGGGCTTCCGCGGCCGTGCGTCGCAGCTGAAGATGATCGCGGAAGTGGCGAAGGCACTGGCCGAACCGCAGGGTGCGGCGGTGATCGAGGCACCGACGGGCACCGGCAAGTCGATGGCCTATCTCATCGCGGGCCTGGAAGTGGCCCGGGCACAGAAGAAGAAGCTGGTCATCGCCACGGCGACCGTGGCGCTGCAGGAGCAGCTCGTCCAGCGCGACATTCCCCAATACCTCAGCCTCTGCGGCGTGCAGGCGAAAGTCGCGCTGGCCAAGGGACGCGCGCGCTATCTCTGCCCGCGCAACCTGCGCATGGCCGGCGCCGAGCCATCCGCCCAGGCCGGTTTCGAGTTCGACGCCGAACTGGCGCTCTGGTCGCGGCCGCCCGCCGAGCGGGACACCAAGGCCATCGAGAAGCTCGGCCAGGCGTTCGAGGCCGGCGAGTGGAACGGCGACATCGACAGCAGCCCCGAACCGATCTCCGACCTCGTCCGCGGCATGATCACCACCAGTGCGGGCGGCTGCACCGGCCGCAAATGCGGGTCGTTCGCGGTGTGTCCGTTCTTCCTGGCCCGGCGCGCCATCGGCGAGGCCGACATCGTGGTCGCCAACCAGGATCTCGTGCTGGCCGACCTCACCATGCCGCGTGACGAAGACACCTTCGGTGGCGTCATCCTGCCCAAGCCGGAAGACACGCTGTATATCTTCGACGAGGCGCATCACGTGCCGGGCAAGGCCATCGACCGGGGCGCCGCCGACGTGCACCTGGCGTCGACCATCCGCCGCATCGGCCGCCTGCAGAACCAGATCCACGGCGCGTATTCGTTGACCGACAAGGAGTCCATCGGCAATCTCACCCTCGAGATGGGCGACGAGAAACTGGTGGCTTTGTCGGGGGCGCTGGAGGAGATCGAGCGCGAGATCCGGCTCAGCTGGACACCCTCGTCGAGCGAGACCGAACCGGTGTTCCGCGCATCGCTGGGGCAGTTGCCCGCCCCATGGAAGCACCACGCGGACTACCTGCACCTGCTGACCAAGGACATCCAGCGCTGGCTGCGCACGGTACGGCGCACGGTGGTCGAGATGGAAGCCGGCGGCCCCACGCAGGAAGCCCTTTCGCGCGAACTCGGCGTGGCGCTGGAGCGTCTCGAGCGCCAGGTGCGCACGTGGTACGCGTGGTCGACCGACGATCGCGAAAACGGGCCGCCGCTCGCCCGCTGGGTCAGCATGACGGCCGACCAGCAACTGGTGTGCCATGCCTCGGCGGTGTCGGCGGGCGGCCTGTTGCGCAACGTGCTGTGGGAAAACGCTTCCGCCGTGGTGATGACCTCGGCGACGCTGAGCGCGGGCGGCAACTTCCGCGGCTTCGCCGACGCCGTCGGCCTGCCGGACGCATCGGTGACGCTCAGCCTGCCGTCGCCCTTCGATCCCGAACGGCAGGCCACGCTCGCCGTGCCGGCGCTGCGCACGTTGCCCGACGATCGCGAGGGCCATGCGCGCGAAGTGTCCGAATGGCTGGCGACGCACCTGGACTGGAACGCCGGCAACCTCGTGCTGTTCACCTCACGTGCCAAGCTTGACCGCGTGTTGCAGATCCTGCCCATCGAACACGTGCGCAAGGTGCGTGCGCAAGGCTCGCTGTCGAAGGCGCAGCTCATCGCCGAGCATTGCGCGGACATCGAGGCGGGCAAAGGCAGCACGCTGTTCGGGCTCGCGTCGTTCGGCGAGGGCCTGGACCTGCCCGGCAAGCTCTGCGAGACCGTGGTGGTGACGCAGCTTCCGTTCGCCGTGCCAACCGACCCGGTGGGTGCCACGTATGCGGAATGGCTCGAATCGCGTGGGCGCAACCCGTTCATCGAGGTGAGCGTGCCGGATGCCACGCGCATCCTCACGCAGTATTGTGGCCGCCTGATCCGCACCGAAACCGACACCGGGCGCATCGTGCTACTCGACCGCCGCGTGATCACCAAACGCTACGGCACGGGCATGCTGCGCGCCCTCCCCCCCTTCGCCCGCGAGATCGAGCGCGTCGCATGACCCTGATCCGCTTCGACGACCTCAACGCCATACCCTGGAAGAACGGACTGGGCATCACCCGCGAAGTGGCGGTGCATCCGCACGACGCGGGCATGGATGACTTCCTCTGGCGCGTCAGCATCGCCGATGTCGACACCGCCTCGCCGTTTTCGGTGTTTCCGGGCATCGACCGGACCATCGTGCTACTCCAGGGCGATGGCTTCACGATGACGCTCGATGGTGAGCGCGAGCACGCGCTCACCGAGCCGTGCGTGCCGTTTTCGTTCCCGGGCGAGGCGTCCGTGGCGGTCCGCCTGGCCGGCGGCGCCACGCGCGATTTCAACCTGATGGTCAGACGGGAAGGCGGAACCGCGCGGCTGGAGGTGTGGCGGGGCCCGCTGCGCCACGAGGCGGCGGACGACATCGCCTTGATGCACCTGGCCCGCGGCGAGGCGCGGGTGGGTGGCGAATCGCTCCACACGGGCGACACCGTACGGGGCCCGCACGAGGTCGAACTGCTGCCCGACGCGGTTCTTCTCGTCGTCCGCCGGTAGGACGATCCGGGGCCCCGCCTGTCCCGCACGATGCCGGCTGCCGCCGGATCGCGGACACGGTCGGCCCTCACCCCTTCGGGGACGAACCGTCGGCCGGCCATATGCCGGCGGCGGCCGATCGCTCGGCGCCTGGCCCCTTGGCGTTTAAACCGCGACGCCTGGCTCGCGCAGCCACAGGTCCACCGACGTCAGCTGATACTTCACCGGCGGCAGCGCCGCGAGCCAACCTTCGATGCCGGGAAACACCGGCGTCAGGTCACGCACCAGGTCGGCGAAGCCCTTGTCCCGCTCCGACACGACCAGCAGGTCGTGCTCGGCGTGGAAGAAAAGAAACACGGTGTCGTAAGACGCATCGTCACGGTTGCCCGCCTCCACCCGGCGGACATCGGCGACCGAGCATTCGCGCACGCTCAAGGGACCGGCGACATGCACGATCACCCCATCTACGGGGTCGAAGCGAACGCGTGGGGTCGTGGTCAATCGCTCCCGCAGGCGTCCAACCCACCCTGGCGGTTCGCTTCGGTGCATTCGGCCCATCCCCCCGGAAAAACAGCGCGATTCAACCGCGATTCACCCATGGGCCGCATCGTAGAGGGTCGTTTCGCCGGAATCCAGCCATGCCCCCTATGCCATCCAGCCTACCCGTCACCGCCGTGGCCGACCTCGATCTCGCCCGCTACGCCGGCACCTGGCACGAGATCGCCCGGCTCCCGATGTTCTTCCAGCGCAAGTGTGCCGGCCAGTCGATCGCCGAATACACGCCCCAGCCCGATGAGACCGTGACCGTCCACAATCGCTGCCCAGGACAGGACGGCAGGGAGATGTCCGTCCTCGGTACCGCCCGCCGCCCCGACCCCTACGCACGCGGCAAACTGCAGGTCACGTTCGCTCCCCGCTGGCTGCGATGGCTACCGATGGTGTGGGCGGACTACTGGGTGATTGCGCTCGACGACGACTATCGCTGGGCGATGGTGGGGGAGCCGAGGCGGAAGTACCTCTGGATCCTGTCGCGCGATCCCCGCATGGACGTCACGGTTCTGGAGTCACTGAAGGGACAGGCCACAAGCATGGGATACGACCTCAGCGATCTCATCCTGGACGAGGGTGGTTCATGCGTGCGCAAGGCGTCCTCCCCTGCCGATGGCCGCTAACCCCGCAACCTGCCCCTGTGGCACAGGGCGCTCCCTCGCCGACTGCTGCGGCCGCTGGCTAGACGGCGAACCCGCACCCACCGCCGAGATGCTGATGCGATCGCGATACAGTGCCTACGTGCTGGGCCTGGACGCGTATCTGCTCGCCACATGGCACGCGACGACCCGGCCCGCGACACTCGATCTCGCCATGCAGTCGCCCAAGCCACACTGGCTCGGCCTGTCGGTGAAGCGCCACGAAAACCCTACGCCAGACACGGCGGTGGTCGAGTTCGTGGCGCGCATGCGCATCGGCGGCGGCAGCGCGCAGCGCATGCACGAGGTCAGCCGTTTCGTTCGCGACGACGGTCGCTGGTACTACGTCGACGGCGACGTCACGTGAATGCCGATGACACGATCATCTGCGATGCCATTGACGCGATGCGTCATTTGATCGTCGACTACGGTGGCACACGGCGCCTCGTGCAGCCCCACGTGTACGGCGACGACACGCAAGGGCATCGCCTGTTGAGCGCCTACCAGCTCGACGGTGGCAGTAGCTCGGGTGAATCCCGGGGATGGAAGAGTTTCCGGATGGATCGTGTCCGCGCGGTGGCGCCCACGGACGAGCGCTTCCCTGCGCCCCGCCCGGAGTTCCAGCGAAACGACGGCGCTTTCGCGCGCATCATCCGCCAGGTGGGTGGTTAGACGACCGACCGCGTCACGCCACCATCGACGCGGATGGCGGCACCGGTCGTGCCCGAGGCCTGTTCCGACGCGAGGTACACGCACGCGTTTGCCACTTCGTCCACGCTGAGCAGTCGCTTGATCAGCGACGTGGGCCGGTGGGTCTGGATGAAATCCTGCTCCACGTCCTGCTGCGTCTTGCCTTGTTCTTTCGCGATCTTGCCGAAGAACTCGCTCACGCCTTCCGAAAGCGTCGGCCCCGGCAGCACGGCGTTGACGGTGACGCCGGTGCCGGCCAGTACCTCGGCCAGCCCACGCGATACCGCCAATTGCGCCGTTTTCGTCACGCCGTAGTGGACCATTTCCGCAGGAATCTGCACGCCGGATTCGCTGGAGATGAACTGCACGCGTCCCCAACCCCGCTCGGCCATGCCTTTGGCGTAATGGCGCGACAGCCGCACGCCCGAATTGACGTTGACCTCGAAAAAGCGCGTCCATTCGGCATCGTCGATGGCAAAGAAATCCTTCGGCTCGAAGATGCCGAGGTTGTTGACAAGGATGTCGGTGTCGGGAACGGCGGCGATGAGCGCCGCGCCGCCTTCGGCGGTGCCCAGGTCGGCGGCGACGCCGGTGAGTCGCGCCTGGGGCACCTCTGCGCGAAGCTGGGCGATGGCGTCGTCCACGCGCGCCTGGGTGCGTCCAGTGATGACGATGCTGGCCCCGGCGGCCGCGAGACCCTTGGCGATGGCCAGCCCGATGCCCGCGGTGGAACCGGTGACGATGGCGCGACGGGTCGAAAGGTCGATGTGCATGGACAGGTTCCCGGAGAAAGAGACGATGGGAACATCGTCGGGGTGGATGGATCGTGGATCAATCGCCGCCACGGCAAAACACTTTCGTTTCGTAGGCGATGATCCGCTCCGCGCCCGGCACCGATGGCGGATTGCCCCGATGCGCGTTAGGCCGCAAGCATCGCCCTTCGCCGTGGCCCCGGCACGTTCAGGGCTGCGGCACGCCCGGCAGGTCCAGCCGCGTTTCGCCTTCGGACAAACCATGCGGGCCGAAGCGGCGTTCGATGATCGTCGTCGCATCGTCGTGCCCGACCAGAATCACGGTGCTCGCACGGGTCCCGTACTGTTCGCCGGCGATGAACGCGCTGGCGAGGAAGCGTTCGCGTTCGATGCCGACGCCGGTATCCGGAAGCAGGTCGTCCGGCCAACCGCCGCGATCCGACAGCAGGTCGAACAGCGACGCGATGTCGCCATCGCTGTCGATCCATGCACCCAGCTTCGCCGTCAGCGCCTGCGTTTTGGGCCACGGCGCGTTGAAGTCGGCATTGGACACGCCGTGGATGCCGTCGGTCACGCGCTGGCGGCGCGCCTCGCGATGGTTGCCGAGGTAGAACGCGTCGTCGCGATCGAACGTGAGCAGGTTGAAAGGCCGGTACGCGGACGCCATCGCCATCAGTTCGTCGGCGTGCGCGGCGGCGGGAAGACTCGAGGCGAGGTAATCCGCCACGAGAAGGCCTCGCGACATGCCCTCATGGGACGCCTGGGGATCACGCACGTTGGTGATGACGCCGACACGTCCCCGCGGGGCTACACCCGCCCAGGTCCCGCCCGCGTGGAGGTCACGACCGGCGAGGATCTGTGGCGCTTCGTCCCACGAGGCGAGGGGCGCCGTGGGGCGCGCATGGAACTCGTCGCGATTG
>CAJYHU010000346.1 GCA_913774655.1 uncultured Luteibacter sp.
TGACCGAGACCCACCTCGTGCCGGCCAAGGGCAACAACAGCACCGCCCTGACCGAGGGCGACCTGTTTCTCGCCGGCCGCCTCACCGACAACGTGGGCGGCGTCGTCAAGGTGGTGGCCGCGCGTACCGGCCCGGGCAAGTACAACACCCAGCTCGGCGACGTGGACCTGCGCTACGTGGCAAAGGAACTCACCATCGGCGGCAAGAGCGCCCTGCTCGGCGTCACGGTGAACAACAACCCGGGCTTTCAGGATCCGATCGGCGCGCTTCCGGCGTTCTCCGATCTGCTGCAAGGCGGCCGCACCGGCACGCTGCTGAATCCGGCGGCGCCGAACGCGCTGGCCAACCACGTGATCGGCGCCTCGCTATACGGTGTCTACGACACGGTGTGGTACGCCGAGGCGGGCACCTACCGCTCCCTCTCGCTGGCCGGGCAGGACGCGATCGGCTTCCGCCCCGGCTCCGACCCGGGTCACCTCAGCGATACCGGCTATGTCCGTTTCGCCTACATGAAGGACATGCGCCGGCAGTTCGTCTCCGCGGGCGTCGTCGCCCTCACCAGCCAGCGCCGGCTCCCGCGCGCCGCGCCGGCCGACCAGCTCGACGACTACGGCTACGACCTCACCTACCAGTACCTGGGCAACCGCGAACACATCCTCCAGGCCAGCTACGTCAACATCTACGAGCATCGCCGCTACGGCAGCCGCCCGGCCAACCCGCTCGTGCCCGGCTCGCTGGCGTCGGCACGCGGATACGCGCGCGACGAGATCCTCTCGGCCACCTACACCTTCATGCAGACCTACGGCGTCACCGTGTCACACCTGCGCGGCACCGGCTCGGACGATCCGGCGCGCTATTCCCCGGTGCTGCCCGATCCGGACGCGACGACCAACTACCTCACGCTCTTCTGGGCGCCCTTCGGCAAGGACGACGCCTGGATCAGCAAGGGCAACCTCAAGCTTGCCGCCACGTGGTTCCGCACGCTTCGCTTCAACGGCCGCAGCTCGAACATCTTCGGCGCGCCACCGGGCGTGCGCGGCGCCAACGCGGCGGACATCAACGGCTTCGTGATCACCGCCAACCTCGCGTTCTGACTCCCTCCCCCAGGCAACGAAGGATCCCCGCGTGACGACGTTACCCACCCGCTCCCTGCCCGCGCGCCTCGCCGCCGCGGGCGCCTTCCTCGGCTGGCTGCTGGCCACGCCGGCCACCCATGCCGGCGACGTCACCGCCGGCAAGGACGTGTTCAAGTCCGAATGCGCCGAATGCCACAGCGTCAAGGAGGGCACGAACAAGAAAGGCCCGAGCCTCTTCGGCATCGTCGGCCGCAAGGCCGGGTCGGTCGCCGGCTTTGCCTATTCGGACGCCATGCTCCAGAGCGGCCGGACCTGGAATGCGGAAGCGCTTCACGGTTATCTCTCGCAACCGGCGAAGCAGGCCTTGCCCGGCACCAAAATGAAATACGATGGCTTGGATCATGCCAAAGACCTCGACGACCTGCTGTCGTACCTGGCAACCCTGAAGTGAACCTGCCATCGGGCCGAACACGACCCTCATGACGGCTGCGACCCGGCCCCCGCGAACCCTCCACGAAGGCACGACCATGCGTCGTGCCTTCGTGCTGTGCGCGGCTCTCGCGGCCGCGCCCTTCGCAGCCCGCGCCGCGGACTGGACCGGCACGGTGGCGGTCAGTTCGCAGCTGGTCGACCGGGGCGTGCCGGTGTCCGGCCCGGGGCCCGTCGCGCAGGGCGCGGTCGCGTGGATCGCCCCCTCGGGCTGGTCGCTCAGCGGCTCGGCCAGCTACCAGACCCGCCCGGTCGGGCGCCTCGCCGAGACGCTGCTCCAGGGTGCCCGCGCCTGGCGGCTCGACGACGACTGGCAGGTGCAGGCGTCGACCACGTACTACCGCTACGCCGACGACCCGTCCTGGCGCATCTACGACCGGGTGGAGGTCGGCGGCACCCTGATCTTCCGTGACGTGCTCACGGTCGGGCTGAGCGCGGCGGAGCGCGTGCATGGCGGGGGCAGCCCACGCGGCGCGCTCGACGTCGGCCTGCGCTGGCCGCTGGGGCGACACCTGTCCCTCGCCGGCGGTGCCGGGGTGTCCCGCTATATCGTCGATCCCTACTACGATCACGACGGACGCCAGGTGGGGACGGGCGCCACCTATTACACTTACGGCCACGCCGGGCTCGCCTGGACGTCCGGCCCGTGGCGCGTGGACCTGGTCCGGGTGGCCGCCCACCGGGACCGCCTCCCCTTCGAGCGGCGGCCCTCGCCCTGGCTGGCCACGATCGCCCTCGGGCTCTGACGGTATCCACGGCAACTTTTTCCCCGCGCGACGGTACTCACGAGTCCGAGAACCATGCCGTGACCCGCATCATGAGCCAGGCCGACACCGAACCCACCGACCGCATCCTGTTGCAGCGCATGGCTGCCGGCGACCGCGCCGCGCTCGCGACGATGTACCGCGCGTACCACGGACGGCTGACCCGCTTCCTCAACCGGCTCACCCGCCGGGCCGACATCATCGAAGAGGTCATCAACGACTGCTTCTGGATCGTCTGGCAGAAGGCCGCCACTTTCCAGGGCGATTCGCGTGTGTCGACCTGGATCATGGGCATCGCCTACCGCTGCGGCCTGAAGTCGCTGCGCCAGCACGGCAGCGAGCCGGTCGACGAAGACAGCCTTCCCGAAGACCGCACGCCCTCGCACGATCCCGACGAAGACCGCGAGATGCGCGACTGGCTCGGCCGCGGCCTCGACCGGCTCTCGTCCGAACAGCGCGTGGTGGTGGAGCTGGTCTACGGCATCGGCCACAGCCTCGACGAGGTGGCGGCGATCATGCAGTGCCCCGTCGGGACGGTGAAGGCGCGCCTGTTCCACGCGCGGGTGAAACTGCGCAACCTGTTGCCGGGCCTGGCCGGGGAAACCGTCCAGCCCAAGGAGAAACTGCCATGACCCGCCCCATCCCGGACGGCACGGGTTGCGCCCGCGCCTGGGAAGCCATGCCCTGGGTCCTCCAGGACAGCGCCGGCCCCGCGCAGAAGACCTGGTTCGCCGAACACCTCGCCGGCTGCGCGGACTGCCGCCAGGAATACGAGCTGCAGGAAAGCCTGCACCGGGCCATCGCACTCGATCCCATGGTCGAACCCGATCCGGAGCGGGGCCTGCGCCGCCTGATGGCCCGGCTCGACGCCGACGATCCGCAACGCGCGCCCACCCGCCGGACCGCGAGCGCCTCGTGGGTGATGCGCCTGCTCGCCGCGGCCGTGCTGGTACAGGCCGTCGGCATCGGCGTGCTCGGCATCAAGCTGTGGACCGGCGACCGCGCCCCGGCCAGCTATCGCACGCTCAGCGCACCGTCGGCGCCCACCCCGGCCGGGGCGGTGCACGTGGTGCCCGAGAAAGGGATGAGCGTGGAGGCCTGGGATCGCCTGCTGCGCGACCAGCACCTGAGCGTGGTCGGCGGACCGAACGCGGTCGGCGCCTACACCGTGGTGTCCGACGACGCCACGGCGCGACAGGCCGACGTGATCCAGCGCCTGCACGACGCCGGGATCCGTTTCGCCGAACCGGCCACGGGCACGCCATGATCCGTTTAACCACCGTGCTGGCCGCGTGCCTGGCCGGCATGGCCGCGACGGTCGCGGCGCGGCCCGCGCCGACCGATGCGGTCTCGGCGGGCGTGGCGGGCATGGACAGTGCCCGCGACATCGTGCTCGCCGTGGACAACCCGCTCGCCCCGGCGACCACGCACCCCGGCTCCAGCCTCATCGGCTACACCCCGCCGTCGACGTACAGCGCGGGGCAGCGCGCCCGCTCGCTGCTCGCCGACCTGCGCAAGCGCTATGGCTGGAACGAAATGGGCGGCTGGCCCATCCGCGCGCTCGGGCTCTACTGCATCGTGCTTCGCCCGCCGGCTGGCGTCGATCGCGACACGCTGCTCGCGGCGCTCGCGCGCGATGCCCGGGTGCAACTGGCCCAGCCGCTGCAGGACTACACGGTCTACGCCAGTCCGGGGACCGAGGCCCCCCACCGCTACAATGACCCCTACACCGACCTCCAGCACGGCTTCGTCGACACCCAGGCCGCGGTCGCCCACGCGGTGACGCAGGGGGACGGGGTAAGGATCGCCGTCGTCGACACCGGCGCCGACACCGCCCATCCCGACCTCAAGGGCCACGTGACGGTGACCGGCGACGCCGTGGCCGCGGACGATCCCGCCTTCGCCGCGGACCGCCACGGCACCGAAGTGGCCGGCGTGATCGCCGCGGTCGGCGACAATCACCAGGGCATGGTGGGCATGGCGCCCAAAGCCTCGCTCGACGTCTACAAAGCCTGCTGGTACCCGGAACCCAACGCCGGCGCCCGCTGCAACTCGTTCACTCTGGCCAAGGCGCTCGGTGCCGTGGGCGATACCGATGCCCGCATCGTCAACCTCAGCCTGGGTGGGCCGGCCGACCCGTTGCTGGACAAGCTGCTCTCCCATCTGCTCGCGCAGGGCCGCATCGTGGTCGCCGCCCTGCCGCCCGACGGCGACGCGCATGGGTTTCCCGACGATGCGCCGGGCGTGATCGTGGTGCGCTCGGCGAGTGCCACGCCGGCGCCGCCGGGCGTGCTGAGCGCGCCGGGCAACGACATCCTCACCACGCAGCCCGGGGGCGGTTATGACTTCACGTCGGGCTCGTCGATGGCGACCGCCCACGTGACCGGCATCGTCGCCCTGCTGCTGGCCGTGTCGCCGCAGCTCGATGCGCGGCGCGTGCACGACGTGCTGCTGGATACCAGCACCGTCACCCACGGCATGCGGCAGGTGAACGCGGCTGCCGCGGTGGAGTCGATCAGCCGCTGAGCGGATGGAACATCCGGCAGAAGGTCGAGCGCTGGCGCTGCACCGGGCAGGGATCGCCGCTGAGGGCGTCCACGCGGGTCGCCTTGACCAGGGCCTCGGACGGGGGTGCCTCCGGCGCTTTCGCCACCGCGGCGGCCCATGCCAGCCCCAGGCCCGCGACGATCGCGATGGATATCCTGCCGTTGCGCATGTCCTGCTCCTGGTCGGTGCGTGCCTGTGACATTAGCGGTGCCCCGCGGGGTCCGGGCAAGGATCCGGGCGGAACGACCCCTTTGTAGCAAATCCCTGGGTGTAAAATGCGTCGATGCGCATCGGCCCCTACACCCTTGCGCCCGCCGTGGTGCTCGCGCCCATGGCCGGCGTCACCGACAAGCCCTTCCGCCTCCTGTGCAAGCGCATGGGGGCGGGCCTGGCCGTGTCCGAGATGACCACCGCCGACCCGAGGCTGTGGCACACGCGCAAGTCGCTGCGACGCATGGATCACCACGGCGAACCCGAACCGGTCAGCGTGCAGATCGCGGGCTACGACCCGGGCATGCTCGCCGACGCCGCGCGCTACAACGCCGACAACGGGGCGCAGATCGTCGACATCAACATGGGTTGCCCGGCGAAAAAGGTCTGCAACGTGTGGTCGGGTTCCGCGCTGCTGCAGGATGAGCCCCTGGTGGGCCGCATCCTCCACGCGGTGGTCAAGGCGGTCGACGTGCCGGTGACGCTGAAGATCCGCACCGGCTGGGACCGGGAACACCGCAACGCGCTGACCATCGCGCGCATCGCCGAGGATGCCGGCATCGCGGCGCTCGCCGTGCACGGCCGCACGCGCGCGGACAAATACGAAGGCGAGGCCGAATACGAGACCATTGCCGCCGTCAAGGCGAGCGTAGCGATCCCCGTGCTCGCCAACGGCGATATCACCACCCCGGACAGGGCGCGCGAGGTGCTCGCCCTCACCGGGGCCGACGCCGTCATGGTCGGCCGCGGCGCGCAGGGGCGCCCGTGGATCTTCCGCGAGATCGCCCATCACCTCGCCACGGGTGGCTACCTCCCCGAGCCCACGCCCGCCGACGTGGGCGCGATCCTGCTCGATCACCTCGACCAGCTCTATGCGTTCTACGGCGAAGAGATGGGCGTGCGCATCGCCCGAAAGCACCTGGGCTGGTACGCGAAAGACCGCCCCGAGAACGCCGCGTTCCGCGACGTGGTCAACCGCGCGGAAGACGCCGCGACGCAGCGGCGCCTCACCCGCGACTACTTCGACGCGCTGGCCGCCGGTACGTCGCTGGCCGCCTGACGCCGCGATTCACCAGCGATACGCGATGCCGGCGTAGAACTGCCGGTCGGGCGTGCGGTCGTTGAGGCCCAGGTTAGCCCCGACGTCCAGTTGCAGGTTGTGCGTGGCGGCGACGATCAACGCGACGTCCGCCGACGCCTGCCGCACCGTGCCCTGCGGATCGGCGTTGTCCTGTCGCCAGTACTCCACCGCCAGGGTCAGCCGTTCGCCCAGCGGATGCGACAGGTTCACGAGGTTCGACAGCGCCGCGTGGTGCCCGCGGCCGTCGGCATCCGCCAGCACGTCCAGTTGTGGGCCGAACGTGAGGGCGAAGCCGCGCGGTAGATTCGCGCTCACCGGCAGCGCCACGCCCCCTTCCCAGCGGTCGTTGCCGAATCCGGTGCTCGCGGTCGGCGCCTTCACGAACGGGATGACAGCCACCGACACCGCATCGCCGACATGCAGCCGTGTCTTGACGCGCAGCAGGAGATCCCCGTGTCCCGTGCGTTGCGTGCGGGCACCGTCCCCACGCGTCGTCACGCGCACGCGAGGTGCCCAGCTCACTTCGATGTCGCTCGCGCCGCCAAGCCCGTACTTCAGCGTGGGGTTAAGCGGATACACCGTCTGCGTCGACAGGCCACCTCGCACGTCGCGGGTGACGCTGCCCACGTCGGCCTCCAACTGCCAGCGCCCCTGCGGTACGACGCAGGGCGCGTTTGCCTTGGTGGGGCGGTCGGTGCACACGGGTGCGTCCTGGGCACGCAGCGACGGGGCGGCGGCAAGTGCAGCGAGCAGGATCGGCCATAGGGTGCGTTTCACGAGGGCTCCTGGCCCGGGTCTTTCGACGCCCGGGGTGGTGGGTGGGGAGCCCGGAACGATAGGGACGGCCTCGTAAAAACGGACGATATCGCGCGACCGATGGCGTAAAAATATCGCAAGAACCTGCGATACCGTGGATGCCACGGCGGCGGTGCGAGGGCCGGACGCACCGGGTTTCACGCCGGCCAGGCGTAGAATGGCGGGCAAAGTCATCCACGAGAGCGGGCCATGAGCGAAACCGAAGTTCCCGGCATCGACGACTACGACGCCCCGGCCGGCGGCTGGGGCGCGTTACGCGCCGTGGCCAAGGCCCTGGGCGGGCAGATGGCTGTCGCCCGCGAATCCATGGCCCTGCACCGGGTGAACCAGCCCCAGGGCTTCGATTGCCCCGGCTGCGCATGGCCCGACCCGAAGGAAACCTCCTCGTTCGAATTCTGCGAGAACGGCGCCAAGGCCGTCTCGTGGGAGGCCACCGCCAAGCGGGTACGCCCGGAGTTCTTCGCGAAAAACCCGGTCAGCGCCTTGTGGCAACTCAGCGACTACGCGCTCGAGGGCCTGGGCCGCCTCACCCACCCCATGGCCTACGATGCGGCGAGCGACACGTTCCAGGCGGTGCCGTGGGACGAGGCATTCCGCCGCATCGGCCAGTCGTTGCGCGCCCTTCCCGACCCGAACATGGCGGAGTTCTACACCTCCGGCCGCGCGTCGAACGAAGCGGCCTTCCTCTACCAATTGTTCGTGCGTGAATACGGCACCAACAACTTCCCCGACTGCTCGAACATGTGCCACGAGGCCACCAGCGTCGGCCTGCCGAAGTCGATCGGGTCGGGCAAGGGCACGGTGCTGCTGGAGGATTTCGATCACTGCGACGCGATCTTCTGCATCGGCCACAACCCCGGCACCAACCATCCGCGCATGCTGTCCACGCTGCGCGAGGCCTCGCTGCGCGGCGTGCCCATCGTGGTAATGAACCCGCTGTCCGAGCGCGGCCTGGAACGCTTCACCTCGCCGCAGCATCCGTCCGAGATGCTCACGGGCAAATCCACGCGCATCGCGTCGACCTATTGCCAGGTGAAGATCGGCGGCGACGTGCCCGCGCTCAAGGGCATCATGAAAGCGCTGCTCGCCGCGGACGACGACGCGCGCGCGGCCGGTGCCGCGCCCGTGCTCGACCATGAGTTCATCCGCGACAACACGCTCGGTTTCGAGGCGCTCGCCGACGACCTGCGCCAGACCGGATGGGATGCCATCGAGCGGCATTCGGGGCTGTCGCGCGACACCATCGAGATGATCGCCGGCATCTACGCAAAGGCGAGTCGCGTCATCGTCTGCTACGGCATGGGCATCACCCAGCACAAGCACGGCACCGAGAACGTGCAGCAGATCGCCAACCTGCTACTGCTCCGCGGCAACATGGGTCGACAGGGCGCGGGCATCTGCCCGCTGCGCGGCCACAGCAACGTGCAGGGCGACC
>CAJYHU010000347.1 GCA_913774655.1 uncultured Luteibacter sp.
GCGAAGCCCGCGCCATCGGCAAGGCGACCCGGTTCGGCCGCCGGCAGCAGGAAGAGGCCTGGAAGAACACCGAGGTCGACGCGCTCTATCAACTGCACGCGGCGGGCGCGCGCGTGCCGCGGCCTTATGGCTATTTCAACGGCGTGCTGGTGATGGATCTGGTCACCGATGCCGATGGCTTTTCCGCGCCCCGCCTGGGCGAGGTCGAACTCGCCGCCGACGAGGCACGTGAATTCCACCGCGTGCTCGTGCGGCAGGTGGTGCTCATGCTCTGCGGCGGGCTGATCCACGGCGATCTCTCCGCCTACAACGTGCTCGTGGGGCCCGACGGTCCGGTGGTGATCGATTTTCCGCAGGTGGTCAGCGCGTCGGGCAACAACGCGGCACGCACGATGCTGTTGCGCGACGTCAACAACCTCACCGCCCACCTCGGTCGCTGGGCGCCCGACCTGCTTGACACCTGGTACGGCGAAGAAATGTGGGCCCTGTTCGAGGCAGGCGACCTGCATCCGGACACCGTGCTCACCGGCCAGTTCGTTCCCGACGAACGCGAGGTCGACCTTGATGGCGTGCGCCAGGCCATCGAAGACGCCCGCCAGGAGGCGATCATCCGCCAGCAGGGGCGCGAAGCGGCCGAGAACGACGACTAGGCGATCCCGCGGGGCCGGGCTGGTTGAGGACGGTCGGGCGGCGCCCCATGCTCCAAGGTGGATTCCACGCGCGGGCCGCTCCCGCCCGCCCCATCCCCTCAAGGAACCCCCATGGAACACCGCCAACTCGGCCGCTCCGGCCTGAAAGTCCCCGTCCTTAGCCTCGGTACCGGCACCTTCGGCGGCGCCGGCGAATTCTTCGAGCGCTGGGGCTCCACCCAGGTCGACGAAGCCCGGCGCATCGTCGACCTGTGCCTCGATCACGGCCTCTATTTCTTCGACACCGCGGACATCTACTCCGGCGGCGGCTCGGAGGAAGTGCTGGGCGAGGCTCTCAAGGGGCGCCGCGACAAAGTGCTCATCGCCAGCAAGGCCACCTTCCCCACGGGCAGTGGCCCGAACGACATGGGTTCGTCGCGCTATCACCTGGTCCGCGCCTGCGAGGCCAGCCTTCGCCGCCTGCAGACCGACCACATCGACCTGTATTTCATGCACGGCTTCGATGCGCTCACACCGGTGGAAGAAACCCTGCGCGCACTGGACGACCTCATCGCCAGCGGCAAGATCGGCTACATCGGCGCGTCCAATTTCTCCGGATGGCAGCTCATGAAGTCGCTGGCGGTGTCCGAGAAATACGGCCTTGGCCGCTATGTCTCATACCAGGGTTACTACTCGCTGATCGGCCGCGACTACGAGTGGGAGCTCATGCCGCTGGCGCTCGACCAGGGCGTGGGCACGATGGTCTGGAGTCCGCTGGGCTGGGGCCGCCTCACGGGCAAGATCCGCCGCGGCAAGCCGGTCGACGCCGGACGTATCGCATCCGGCGGCGCCGTGGGCGGCCCACCCGTGGACGACGAGAGGCTTTACGACATCGTCGACGTGCTCGACGAGATCGGACAGGCCCGCGGCAAATCGATCGCCCAGGTCGCGCTGAACTGGTTGCTCAGCCGGCCCTCCGTGGCCAACGTCGTGGTCGGCGCGCGCAACGAGGCGCAGCTCACGCAGAATCTCGGCGCCGTCGGCTGGTCGCTCACCGCCGAGGAAATCACCCGCCTGGACACGGTGAGCCAGACCACGCCGGCTTACCCGTACTGGCACCAGAAGAACTTCGACGAGCGCAATCCGAAGCCCACCACCTGGTAAGGCCTCGCGCCGGGACGACGCGGCGCTGGCAGCCCGCGCCACACAACAAAAGGGGCGACCCGAAGGCCGCCCCTTTCGTCATCTGCACCGGTTCGATCAGAACGCGACGCGAATACCCGCGGTCACGCCGTAGGACGAGCGGCGGCGGCCCTCTTCGGCGGTAAGGCCGCCATAGAGGTACGTGCCCTTGCCCAGACGCATCGTGCCGTTGGCGTTCAACTGCACGAACCCACGACCGACGCCAGGCGCGGCCGTGTCGAAACGCTGGCCGGCGAGCGTGCTGTGCACGGTCGGATCGAGCAGATCGCCGGTATCCGCACCCACCGCGATGCCTGCGCGCCACGTGAGGGTCGACGTCAGCGGATCGGCCGCCTTGGAGCCCATGGTCACGCCACCCAGGACACGCGCGCCCTTCTGCGAAAGGCTGTCGAGCGAAAGGGCCGCGAGCGAGGTGCCCCCCTCGTTCGCCGCGTCGCGCTCGACCTTCTGCCAGATGACGCTGGCATACGGTTCCACGCGATTGCCCGCTGCCGTCTGCATCGGGAAGCGGACGGTGGCCGAGGCCACGAGATCCTTGCCCGACGTGCGGCTCTCGATCGACGAACCACCCAGCGGATCGGCGCGATGGGTCGACCAGTCCGTGGTGCCATAGCCCGCCATGCCGTCGAGCAGCGCCGAACCCAGCGCCTGCTGCGCATAAACGAAGCCCGAGTTGCCACGGATGCTGCCGCTGCCGCCGTGCGAGATCACGTTGGTGTCATGGTGCGTACCGCCCAGACCGATCACGGTGCCGTTGTCGGCGTAGAGATCCACGCCGGCCGTGGTGCGGTCGGTGCCGGTTTCGAAACCCGAACCCTGGTTGTCGGCCACCGACCGGTTGCCGTCGCGGGTGAGATTGGCCCACACGCGGTGATCGGTCGACGCCTGCGCGTCGGTGCCGAGGTGGTCGGCGACATCACGCTGGATACCGAGGCCCGCCGCACGCGCGGCGGCCGCTTCGTCGGCGTGTACTTCGCCGGACAGGCCATTCACCAGGGCGCCCACGTGAGCGGCGTCCACGGCCGTCGCGGCATACAGCAGGCCGGTCTGAACCGCCGTGGCGGTGCCCGCGCCCTGGGCATCCAGGGTGCCGCTCAGCACCTGGGCGACGGCCAGGTCATTCCGCGTCGCACCTGCACCGAGCAGCGACGCGTACGACACGGGTGCCACGCGCAGGTCGATGCTGTGACCGTCGTTGACGCCGTAGAACGCGACGAAACGCGCATTCGCCGGCAGGCCGTCCGAGGGCTGGATGGCACTGAAACGACCCGTCACGCCACCGTCGGCGGTCACGATGCGGAACGTGGTGCCGATCGGCGGCGTGTAGGTGTTGCTGGCGCTGCCGGTCATGCCGCGAAGCAGCGGCTGGAGCACGCCGTTGGCGAAGAAGCGATGACCGGCGCCGACGACGAGCAGGCGGGCGTAGTTGCCGACACCGTGGGCGGTGCCCAGGCCGTCGATATCCATCTGCAGCGTGCTCGTCGCGCTCATGGTGACGTCACCGTTGACGGTGAGCGTACCCGGCGACGCACCGGGGGCAAGGCGTCCGCTGACCGTCACCGGGCCATCGATGGCACCGATGCCGCGCAGCGTCGCACCCTGGTCTACCTCCACGAAGCTGCTCGTCAGCATGCCGTTGGCGGCGAGTTCGCCCTGCTGCACGCAGGTGCCGCTACCCAGCATCGCGTTTCCGGTGAGGCTGAGGCGACCCATGCCGGACTTCACGAAGCAAGCGTCGCCGGAGGCGGCGCTGAGGCTGCCGGAAAGCACGGTGGACGTGCCCGCATCGACGTTGACGCCCGACTGGCCGCTGATGAGCACCTGCTGCCCGGTCGCCAACGTCGCTACCGTCTCCAGCATGCCGCCCTGGAGCAGGATCTGGCCCGTACCGAGCGACGAGCCGCTGTCGATCCGGATCACGCCGCCGCGGATGAGCGTGCCGCCCGTAAAGGTGTTGTTGCCGCTGACCACGAGCGTACCGCCGCCGAGCTTGGTCAGGCCGCCGGTGCCGCTCAGGTCGCCCTGCTGCCCGAGCGTGACGCCGTCGAGCGTGGTGATGCTCGCGCCCTGCGGGCCGAAGCTGAAGCCACGCGACGTGTTCATCGAGCGGGTCACCGTGAGGTTGCCGCCGTTGAAGGCAATGCCGTTCGACGCGTCGCCCAGGTTGGCGTCCGATGCGATCTGCAACGTGCCGCCGTTGAGCGTGTTGCCGCCGGTGTACGTGTTCGCACCGCCGAGCACCAGGTTGCCCTCGTTGACGGTGGTTCCGCCCGTGTGCGACGCGATGCCTTCGATGTCGAGCGTGCCCAGGCCATTCTTGACCAGGCCCGACGCGCCACTGACGCTACCGTTGGCGATCACGGTCGTGCCTGCGTCGGTGGCGATCGTGCCGCTGCCGTTGATCGACAGGTCACGCGCCGTCGTGAAGCTGCCCGTGGTATGCAGCGAGCCACCATTGAACGCGATGCCGTTCGACGCGTCGCCCAGGTTGGCGTCCGACGCGATCTGCAACGTGCCGCCGTTGAGCGTGTTGCCACCGGTGTACGTGTTCGCACCGCCGAGCACCAGGGTGCCCTCGTTGACGGTGGTTCCGCCCGTGTGCGACGCGACGCCTTCGATGTCGAGCGTGCCCAGGCCATTCTTGACCAAGGCACCCGCGCCCGACACCGTGCCGGTATCGGTCGTGGTCGTGTTGGCGTCAGTATTGAACGTGCCGTTGCCCGTCACCGTGACGTTACGCGCCGTGGTGACGTTACCCGTGGTGTGCAGCGTGCCGTTGTTCAGCGCCACGCCATTGGCCTGCGCACCCAGATTGGCATCGTTGCCGACCTGCAGCGTGCCGCCCGCGTTCACCGTGTTGCCACCGGTGTAGGTGTTGGTGCCCGACAGCACCAGCGTGCCGCCGTTC
>CAJYHU010000348.1 GCA_913774655.1 uncultured Luteibacter sp.
GGCATCAACCGGATGACGGTGGAGGCACGGCGCCTCGACCGGCCATCCTTTGCCATCGCACGCAAGGCGCGCACACAAACACGCCGATACCCAACAACATCACGAGCACCCCAAGCCAGACGCCCGCCGAAAAACGCTCATCGAACGCCAGGTAAGACGTAGCCATCCCGGATATCGGAACGATCAGCGACAACGGTGCCACCATGGCCGCCGGATAGGTCTTCATCAGGTTGTTCCACACCATGTAGCCAAACACGGTGGTCACGTAGGCCTGAAACAGCACCGAACCCACGGCAGTCCAGCTCACGTCACGCACCAGGTGCACGAACGGTGCCGAACCCCTGTCGACAAACGCCAGGCCAAGCAGGACGGGCGCCGAAAACAGGCTCGACCATACGACGAACGCCATCATGTCGGCGGGCCGATAGCGCTTGACGATGAGGTTGCAAACCGTCCACGCACACGCGGCGAGCAGCACGAGCGCGACGCCTGTCGTCGTCGCCGTACCCGGTGTGTTCGTGATAACGACGCACAGTCCCGACCCGGCAAGCAGCATGCCGACGACTTGCGCTACCTTCATGCGTTCACGCAGGAATATCGCGCTGGCCAGCACGGTGAAGAACGCGCTGAATTGCAACACCAACGAGGACATGCCCGGTGACATGCCCTTGGCCATCGCCAGATTGACGACCCACCAGAGCCCCGCGCCAAAGACCACGCCGTAACCGGCCAAGGCCATGAGCGGCACGTCGCGCGGCCGGCGCAGGACGAACACAAGGGGAAACGCCGTGAGGGTGAAGCGCAAACCTGTGAGAAGAAACGGGTCCAGGTCGCGCAAGCCCACTTCGATGACCGAAAAGTTGCTTCCCCAGATGACGGTGACGAGCACGCCCAGAAAAAGATGAGGCCATCTCATGCGCTCTGTTCCGCCGGGGGCGCGACGCCGTCGTAAACGAAGTCGTCGAACGCGGCGTGCCGCCATGTATCGCCGCGAACGTAATAATTGAGCACGACGGATATCTTCCTTTCCCGAATCGTCGGCTCGCAGTCGTGCAACACCTCGCGCCCCTTCATGACCAGGAGCGAACCCTCCGTCGCGTGGATGTCCCGCCGCTCGGTCCATCGTCCCCGGGAGGGATGGGAACGGGGCACCTGCATGCGCAACGGCGCCTCGCGGTTGGTCGTCAGGAATAAGAGCACGGTGATGCCGTTCGTATCGTAGTGCTCTCCCAAGGTACCGCCACCCGGGGGATAGACCTTGATGTTCACGTCAGACCGAGGATACGGCGATACGACGACATCCTGGGAGGTCACGGCCGAAACGAGCGGGAGCGCGGCGTGATAGACCGCCGTCAGTTCCGGGAGAAAGCGCCGGACGTCTTCGCCTTCGAACATATGGTGCAGGTAACGCCCCCCTTCATCGGACACGGCCGTGTTGCCGAGCCCCACGTGATCGACCAACTTGACGTGCCCCTCCGCAATGAGCCTTTCGATGCGCGATCGCAATACACCGCACTGCTGCGGACTCATCACCTCGTCGATGACGGTGACGAAATCGTAATGGTATTCGCGGACATGACGCGAAAGATCGAACCCTTGCTTCACGTATTTCTCCCCAGCCATTGGATGACAACGGGGGCCATCTTTCCCACCGACCGCGTTCGGCACAAATCCGCCTGCGTGAATTCGGCAGAGTCCACGCGCCGACGCGGCTCTCAGGGGATGGGGCCTCCGAAGACAATCACGAGTTGCCATGAGAAACAACTCACCATTGCCATTCCAATGAGGGGCGCCCAGGGTAAAGGGGGCCTCTATCGCCTCGACCATCCGGCGGCGGCGCACGCTTTCGTTTCGCGTCAACGGAGGCAGCCCGGGCGCGCGTCACGCACGGACGGAAGCGAGGCTACATGTCGTGCTTGTTCACTTCGAAACCACCGCGCTTGTATTCCGTCCAACGCGTGCGCGAACCCTCGCGCTCGGCCGGATCGGCGGCCACCACTTCAAGCACGCGGTCGTAGCGGCCCGGCGCGCAGACGTCGCGCAGGTTGATCACCATCGGGCGGTCGGCGGTGTCCACGCCGGGCGGGACGATGAGGACGGCGACGTTGCCGTCGTCGTCATCGCCCGCCAGCTGGTGCGGGATGTAGGCGTCTTCGTCGAAATCCCACAGGCGCTCGTCGATGGCCTCGGCCTGCTCGAAGTCGCGGGTGAGGATCAGCGTAGGCTGCTGGGCCGCGAACGCGCGTTTGGCGAGTTCGCAGACCAGGAGCAGCGGATCGTCACGGAACCGCGGCTTGTCGATCAGGTAGAAGTCGGCGCGCGGCATGGGCGGACGATCAACCGGCGGCCACGCGATCGAGCAGCCACTGCGTCAACAGCGGCACCGGGCGGCCGGTGGCGAGGCCCTTGCGGCCTTCGTCCCAAGCCGTGCCGGCGATGTCGAGGTGGGCCCAGCGGCGGCCTTCGGTGAAGCGGGCGAGGAAGCAGCCCGCGGTGATGGCGCCGGCGTACTTGCCGCCGATGTTCGCGACGTCGGCGAACACCGAGTCGAGCTGGCCCTGGTAGTCGTCCCACAGAGGCAGGCGCCATGCGCGGTCGAGCGTGCTGTCGCCGGCTGCGAGCAGCTCGGCGGAGAGGGTGTCGTCCTTGGTCATCAGGCCACTGGCGTGCTTGCCCAGGGCGACCACGCAGGCACCGGTGAGGGTGGCGGCGTCGATGATCGTGTGCGGGTCGAAGCGCTTGCCGGTGTAGGTGAGCGCATCGCAGAGGATCAGGCGCCCCTCCGCGTCGGTGTTGAGCACTTCGATGGTGATGCCGGCGAGGCTGGTGAGCACGTCGCCCGGGCGGTAGGCATCGCCGTCGGGCATGTTTTCCACGGCCGGCACGACGCAGACCAGGTTGACCGGCAGCTTCAGGCGCACGGCGGCAACGAAGGAACCGAGTACACCTGCGGCGCCGCCCATGTCGAACTTCATTTCTTCCATGCCCGGGCCCGGCTTCAGGCTGATGCCGCCGGTGTCGAAGGTGATGCCCTTGCCGACGAAGGCGTAGGGGCGCTCGCCCTCCTTGCCACCGTTCCACTGCAGCACGACGAGGCGCGGCGGGTTCGCCGAACCGCGGGCCACGGCGAGCCGCGAACCGAAGCCCTCGCGTTCCATGTCGGCGCGCTCGAGCACCTCGCAGGTCACGCCCTCGC
>CAJYHU010000349.1 GCA_913774655.1 uncultured Luteibacter sp.
CCTCGATGCTCTATCCGGACGGGTCGGACGACCAGAAATTCTGGGTAAGCCAGGCGCGGAATGCCTTCATGGCGTTCGCCCTCTACCTGTGCGAGAAGCGCGACCACGACGATCGACAGGGGCTTCCCGACATCCTCAAGGTCAAGCCGACGCTGGGCATGATCTACCGGTTGTCGTCAGGTGACGGTACCGACCTGCGCGAACTCTACACCCGACTGTCGAACGAACCCTTCCTGAGCGCCAACGCGAAGTCGGCGTTCGCCAACCTGCTCTCGCAGGCGGCGGAGACGTTCGCGTCCATCCTCGGCACCTTCAAGGAGCCGCTCAATGCCTGGATCAACCCGGTGCTTGATGCGGCCACCAGCGACGACGATTTCCTGCTCACCGACGTGCGCAAGAAACGCATGACGATCTACATCGGCATCCTGCCCAACAAGCTCGCCGAGAGCCGGCTCATCGTCAACCTCTTCTTCAGCCAGCTCATCAACCTCAATACCAAGGAGCTGCCCCAGAACAACCCGGCACTGAAACACCAGTGCCTGCTCCTCATGGACGAATTCACCTCGATCGGCAAGGTCGAGATCATTGCCTCGGCGGTGTCGTACATGGCCGGCTACAACATCCGCCTGTTGCCGATCATCCAGAGCATGGCCCAGCTCGACGCCGTCTATGGCAAGGATGTCTCGCGCACCGTCATCACCAACCATGCGCTCCAGATCGTGTACGCCCCGCGCGAACAGCAGGATGCGAACGATTACTCGGAAATGCTCGGATACACCACGGTGCGTCGCGAGAACATCACCAAGAGCAAGAAAGGCGACATCACACGAAGCCACACCGAGGAAAAGCGCGCCCTCATGCTGCCGCAGGAACTCAAAGCCATGGGCACGGAGAAGGAGGTGTTTCTCTATGAGGGCATCCCACACCCGGTGATGTGCGAGAAGATCCGTTATTACGAAGACAAGTACTTCACCTCGCGCCTGATGCCCAAGGTCGACGTTCCCACGCTTTCGGTGTGATCCATCCGCCCCCCGTTCGAGGCGGGTGGCGGCTAAGGCGCCGGCGCCAACCGGTAGCCCACCCCTCGCACGCTGGCGAGCATGCCTTGCACGCCGGCGTCTTCAAGCTTCTTGCGCAACTTGCTCAGGTGGCTGTCCACGGTGCGCTCCATCGCATCGCCTTCGGGCAGGCACGCCACGCGCAGCTCGGAGCGGGAGAACACCCGCCGTGGCGAGCGGGCCATGCGCGCAAGCAGGCGGAACTCGGTCGCCGTGGTGACGACCGCCTGCCGATATCCCATCACGTGCACGTAGATCACATGCTGGTCTTCGTCGATTTCGACCTCGCCCACGCGAACGACCACGCGCTGCCCTGCGCCGGGAAACGCACGGCGCAGGACGGCGCCGACGCGGGCCACCACTTCGGATGGGTTGAAGGGCTTGGTGACATAGTCGTCGGCACCGATGCGCAAGGCCGAGATCTTGTCTGTGTCTTCGTCACGCGCCGTCACCATGATGACCGGCGTGTCGCCACGCCGGCGGACCTCGGCGAGCACGCCCCACCCGTCGGTACGCGGCATCGATACGTCGAGCAGGAGCAGGTCGGGTTTCAGCTGGGCATGGAGCCGCAGGGCTTCGTCGCCATCGCGCGCCACCGCCACGCGGAAGCCACCCCGCTCCAGGTACGACTTCAGGATATCCGCGATATCCGGGTCGTCCTCGGCGATGACCACGACGTGTTCCGTTCGAACCACCCCTTGCATGCACCGGTCTCCGCGATCGCTCTGCCTGTTTTAGCACACGCACCATGCCACGCGACGCGGCATCACGCCTCCATCGAGCCTCCACACAAGCCATCCGGCAGACCGAGGTGGATGCGATAGCATCGCTGGACGATGATCACGCCCGTCGTCGTGGCGCCATCTGCCGTGCCCTTTCGAGGAACGACTACCCTATGCCGTTTCAGGAATCCCCATGTTCTATCGTCTGAAGATCGGTCGTGGATTGATCATGTGGGCGAGCGCACTCGTCGCCGGCGCCGTCGTCCTCGATTTCGCCTCGTCGTATGCGTTGTATGCGCTCGTCCCGGATCCGACCTCGATCTGCGAGAACGATTCGTGGATTCCCACGGTGCCCGAACTGCTGTGGCTCGTGTTGACGGCCGTCGTCGCGATCGCTATCGCGGGGCCCTTCGCCCTGCGCCTCTCGCGCCGCTTCGTTCAGCCGATCGACTCCCTGGCCAGCGCGATCCGCCGTGCCGCCCAGGGTGACCTTTCCGCCCGCGCCGCCATGACCGGCCGCCCATTCGGCGAAATTTCCGGCCTCCTCGCCGACTACAACGCCCTGGCCGACCGGCTGGAACGGTCGGACAAAGACATGGCCGTATGGAACGCCGTCATCGCCCACGAGTTGCGCACGCCGGTCACGATCCTGCGAGGCCGACTGCAGGGGCTTTCGGACGGCGTGTTCGAACCCCATCCGGAACTGCTGCGCAACCTCGTACGACATGTGGAGGGCCTCTCGCGCCTCGTGGAGGACCTGCGCGTCGTCAGCCTCGCGGAGGGCGGCCATCTGCGCCTGGATCACGCCGAGGTCGATCTGCGCCACGCGTTGCAGGACGTCGTGCAATTCATCGCACCCACGATGCCGGCGCACCCCATCGCCGTACACCTCCCGGCTTCGCCCGTGATGGTCCGCTGCGACGCCCTGCGCGTGCGCCAGGCCCTGATCGCCCTGCTCGACAATGCCCGGCGCCACGCCAACCCCGGCACCATCAACGTCTCGCTCGCGACCCGCAACGCGTCGGTCGACCTCGTGGTGGAGGATGCCGGTCCCGGCGTACCCGCCGAACTGCTTGCACGACTGTTCGACACGTTCAGTCGCGCCGGGTCCCCCCGTGCCGGCGCCGACGGCGGCAGCGGCCTCGGCCTTGCCGTGGTCCGCAGCATCGCCATGGCGCACCACGGTCGTGTCACTTACCACCAAGGGGAAGGCGGTGCGGCGCGGTTCGTCGTGACCCTGCCAGTCGATTCGACCCTCGCCGGCTGAACCCGCCCGGATCGATACCCCGGCCTGACGGCCCGGCATGCGTCTCCATACCTTCTCCATGATGGCTCCACCGACCCTCAACGCGTAGCGGCGAACCTCCGCGCATCGTTTCGATGCGCTGGTGGAGATACCCGCCCATGGGCCATGTGGCAGCCCCTATGTTTCCCGTCGATGGCGCACCCATCCGACGTAGTGTGGCGCAACCCAGGCAAGCCGCCCGTCGCGGACGGGCCGGCATGTTTCTTTACCTCATCGGGATGCTGTGGACGCTTGCGGTCGCGCTGGTGGCCGTCAGCACCGCCCGCGCGAGCGACGTCGTGCGCGTAGCCGTCTACCGCGGACCCGCCGCCTGCGAGGATTGCTCGCAAACCGCCAAGCAAGCTATCGAGCGATTGGGTGGGCACTATCAGGTCGATTTCGTCGGCGCCCACGAGCGCCGGGACATCACGGCGAACACGCTGGCCCGTTACGATGTTTATGTGCAGCCCGGCGGTGGCCAGGACATCCCCGGCGCACTGCGCGCCCTCGGTGAACGACGGGTGACGGCGATCCGCGAATTCGTCCGGCATGGGGGTCGATACCTCGGCCTGTGCATGGGCGCCTACCTCGCCGACGCGTCGAACATAGGCCTCATCGACGACGATCTCGACGCCGAAGTGGGTCGCCCAGGCTTCGAAGCCGACACGATCGACGACCAGGCGGTGGACACCTGGTGGCACGGTCGACGCAACAGCGTCTTCTATCAGGATGGGCCTTACTTTCCCGCCGCAAGCGCGTCGCCCGGGTATCAGCCCATCGCGACCTACGCCAACGGCGACGTCGCCGCCGCGCGCTATCGCTTCGGGCATGGGCGCGTGCTGCTGACCGGCCCGCATCCGGAAGCCGACGAAACCTGGTTCGACGCCGCCGGCATTCCGCTTGAGCGCATGCCGAGGGATGACCTCGTGAAGCAGGTCATGGACTCCCTCGGCGACTGAATCACGCCCTTTCCCGCGCGCCTTCCCGCATCCATCCGCACGGCGCACGCAATGTCGCACCCTGGAGTTTCTACCGTGCTTTCGGCCCATCTTTCCCACCTGCATGCGAGCCTCCACCATCGAAACGACTGGCATTCGCGCCCACGCACGCGCGCGCTGCGCTACGTGATCAGGTCGCTGTATGCGCCCCGACTGCACGATCGATGGATGGCCATGCTGTTCAGCGACGCTCTTTCGCCGTTGCTGGCGCGCGACACGCATCTCTTCGAGCGCTGGCAGCATCGCTGGGTGTCGCGTGGCTTTTCCCGCCGGCAGAAGCTCCGGCTGTTGCTGGATCACTATGCCTACCTGCCGACGCTGCTCGGTCCCGAAGCGCTCGCGGGCCTGGGACGCGGTGAACGCATCGATGTGGCGCGAACGTCACTCAAAGACGGGCGTGAACTGCGGGTGTTTCTCGCCGCGCCGATCCTTCGTTGTCTTGAGGGTGAACTGGTGATCGGGCTGAGCCTCGACCACGAACCCGTCGTCAGCATGACGCTCACCCTTTGCCCCGACGCGGGCTACGTGCTCGTGGGTTGCGTGCAGGGCGCACGGTCGGAAACGACACTGACCGATATCCGCGCGATCACGCGCGCATGCCATGGCCTGCGGCCGAAAGACCTGCTGCTGTCGATGGTCCGGGTGATCGCGCGCAAGGTGGGCGTGCCTACGGTGAGAGGACCGGGCAACCGGGCGCACGTCTTCGGGAATACCACCCGGGTGAAGGCCTGCTACGACACCTTCTGGCTCGAAGCGGGCGCCATGCGCGGCGACGATGGGCTGTTCGGCACACCCTCGGACGAACCGGTGCGCAGCATCGCCCGCGTCGACAGCAAGCACCGTTCCGCCTTCCGGGCCCGGGAGAACCTGCGTCACGACCTCAGCGTGCAGGTGGCTTACGCGCTGGCGGTGCACGCGTCGTCCGCCGCCTACCATCGCAAGCGACCCTAGACGCCGGTTCGGGCCCTACCGGACGCAACATCTTACGGCCGTCGACCGCGCCGCCTTGGCACGGTGCATGCTTAATCCGACGCAGGATATCCACCTGCGACGGAGAGATGCGGAATGCGTGCCTGGCCCCTCTTACGACCTGATGCCCCGGGCTTCATGGCCCGTGCGGTGCGCCGTCCTTCCGTTCGTGTCGACACCCTGCGAGCGTCGCGACGCCCGCCATGCGCTTGCGGCGCAACGCCGTCCCATTGCGTAATACGACACCTTTTGACCCAACGTGACCACTGCGTGAACGATGCGCGTCCGCGTGCCGCCCGATCTTTCGACACGGCTCGCCGCGATGCCCGGCTGCGGGGTCCTGGCTAGCGCCCTCCCCGCCGGCGTTCCGACACCGCTCCCTCGTTTTCCATCCTGGATCCAGAAAGCGCACCTTCCCGTGGCCTCGCAGACTCTTCGGCAGATCCCCACAGACCGGCTTCGCATCGGCATGTTCGTGCACAGCCTCGGCATGACCTGGACGTCGCATCCGTTCTGGCGACGGAAATTCCTGGTGGAATCACCATCCGATCTGGAGAAAATCGCCGGGCTCGGTATCCCGACGGTCTGCATCGACACGGCGCTGGGCCTGGACCTGCCCGAAGACCCCGCCCCAGTCGCGGAGCCCGTCCGCGCCGCCGCACCCGTCGATCCGAGGCAGCTGCGCGACGCGGCGGGGCGCGTCGTCGCCCAACTCTTCGATGACGCCCAGCAGGGGCGCGTGCTCGATCTGGACGGATCGCGCTGGGCCGTGGACGGCATCGTCCACTCGGTCGACACTGAACCCGACGCGCTGCTGGCGGAGCTGCGCTGCAAGGCCACGGTGGACTACACCCACCTGCATTCCGTCGCGGTCAGCGCCTTGATGGTGCGCTTCGCACGACACCTCGGGCTGGACGATAAAGACGTCCGTCATGCCGCGCTGGCCGGCCTGCTTCACGACGTGGGCAAGGCCCGCGTGTCCCCCGCGCTGCTCAACCATCCGGGCCGCCTGGAGCCGCGCGACATGAACGTCGTGCGTGAGCACGCCAGCCACGGGCATCGCCTGCTCGTGCGCTGCCACGGACTGGACCCGGTGGTAATGGACGCGTGCCTGCACCATCACGAGCGCTTCGACGGCGACGGCTATCCGCACGGCCTTGCCGGCGAGCAGATCCAGTTACTCGCGAGGATGGTCAGCCTCTGTGACGTCTTCGACGCCCTCACCTCCAACCGCGCGTACAAACGCGCATGGGATCCCGCTGTCGCGCTCCAGACGATGGCGACCTGGGACGGCCAGTTCGATCCCCGGCTGTTCCGTGCCTTCGTCCGCGTCGTGGGTGTCTACCCGCCCGGTTCGCTCGTGCGCCTGTCCCATGGTTACCTGGGCGTGGTGTTCGGTCGAAACGGGCCGTCGATCACCCGGCCGTGCGTGCGCGTGTTCTATTCGTGGGAAAACGCCAGCCGCGTGACGCCGTTCGACATCGACCTGAGTGCGGCGGACGACACCGTGCAGATCGTTGCCAAGGAAGACGGCCAGGAGTGGCCGTTCGACGAGCTGGCCGAGCTTACGCGTGTCAGGGCGTGCGGGGCCTGATGCGGCCACGAGGCGCAACGCAGCCGTCAGGCGGTGACGATCGACAGTCCTGCGGCACGGAAAGGCACCAGCCGGTCGTCATCCCGCCCCGCCTCGGCGACCAGCGTTGCGATACCGGCCAACGGCAGGATGCCATAGGCCGATGCCGCGCCCAGCTTCTCGCGCGTCGCCAGGACGATCGTCTCGGCCGCCTGACGTGCGATGAGCCGCTTGAGCGCCGCCTCCTCGTGGTCACCCGTGGTCGCGCCGGTGTCGGGATGCAACCCCGTGACGCCCATGAAATACGCATCGACCCGGATGCGGGCGATGGCCTCGGCACTCGCCGACCCCATGGCGACGACGGAATGCTTGAACAGCCGGCCGCCGACGATCTCGACGTCCACCGTTGGATGGTGCGCCAGCTCTACGGCGATGCTCGGGCTATGGGTGACCACCGTCGCCTTCAGGTCGCGGGGTAGCTGACGGGCCAAGTGCACGTGGGTCGTGCCGCCATCGAGAAAAACGATCTGCCCCGGACGGATCAACCCGGCGCCGAGGCGCCCGAGGTTCGCCTTGGCGGCTGACCCGGTTCGCTCGCGCTGGGCGAAGTCCGCGATGGCGGGCGACGCCGGCAGTGCGCCGCCGTGCACCCGTTGCAGGACACCGTCGCTGGCGAGTTCGCGCAGATCACGACGAATGGTGTCTTCGGAAACGCCCCACGCCTGGCTGAGCGCCTTCGCAACCACCCGGCCGTCTCGCTGGAGAATCTGCTGGATCAACGCCTTGCGTTCGCTCGTAAGCATCGGCCGCTCCTGATTGCACGAATTTACTTGACCTTGCACGATATTGCACGAAAGATGTCCGCCCATCCAGAGGGCGTCAGCGCTCTCAACTGCGAGGAACGCCGCATGAGCATCGCAAGTCGTATCCGGATCGAGGACGTCAGGGTGCTGGCCGACGACTGGTATGTCCTGAAAAAGACCGTCTTCTCGTTCCAGCGCAGTGATGGCACGTGGCAGCGCCTGTCGCGGGAAACCTACGATCGGGGCAACGGGGCCGCAATCCTGCTCTACGATCCCGGCCGGCGCACCGTGATCCTCACCCGGCAGTTTCGCTACCCGGCATTCGTCAACGGGCACGACGACCTGCTCATCGAAGTACCGGCGGGCCTGCTGGACGACGCCGAACCGGAAGCCCGCATCCGCGCCGAAACCCTCGAAGAAACCGGCTTTTGCCTGCGCAACGTGCGTCCCGTGTTCGACGCCTTCATGAGCCCGGGCTCGGTGACTGAACGCCTCCACTTCTTCGTCAGCGAATATGCGCCCGGCGACCGTGCCACGCGGGGCGGCGGTAACGAAGACGAGGGCGAGGACATCGCGGTGATGGAGGTGAATATCGACGAGGCGCTCGCCATGATCGGCGCGGGTGCGATTCGCGACGGCAAGACGATCATGCTCCTGCAATACGCGGCGCTGCACCTGTTTTCCCGGCACGACGCGTAACACGGGCTTGATCGCCCACCCTCTATGATTGTCGGGTTGTAGCGCCCCGCAAGGAGGAAACGACCGCATGTTCGATCGCCTGAAATCGATACTGACAAAGCCGGAACCCGCCATCACGGCAGACGACGGCCCACGCCTGAACGTATACGCCACGATCGATCCGATGCCCGCGAGGACGTTCCCGCATATCACTCTGGGCGAGGGCGACCGGAGCGATCCGGAACTGTCCGCGCACCTCGACGGGTTCATCGGCTACGTGCTGAGCCGCGGCGATGGGCAGATGACGCACACGCGCTACCACCTCATGCGTCACCTCCAGCGCGTGCGGCACCAGGTGAGCCTGCGCGTCCCGCATGCCGCGCTGCCTGCGTTCGCGCAGTGGGCGCAGTCAGCCAATGCGGTGGTCTTCCATGAGGACGGCGGTGTCCGCGACCCCTGGGGCCGGGTGCTTATCGACGGCGCGGGCGACACGGACCCGGCGTCCGTCGTGCCCCATCCCGAGGACGCGCAGCAGCGCAAGCAGCGCTCCGAAGCCCTTCTCGCCCGCCGCGGCATCACCGTCGCCGCCAGCCTGCCCCCGCTCCTGGGACAGGACGAAGTGCGATGGCAGGAGGCCGGGACGGTCACGGGACGCCTCATGGCCCTGCTCGTCGTCAGCACCTTTGCCGAAGGCCTTCGCGAGAACGATCCGGTACCGGTGGAGGTCATGCAGGAGCGCCTGCCCGAGGCCTTCGCGCACCTGTCGCCAAAGGAAACCGCATTTCTCTCGGCGGGCGGGGAGAACGACGATCTCCTCAACGCGATGGGCTGGCGCTACGAGAGCCTGGCACTGCTCGCCTGGGCAGTGGGTGTTGTGCCGTCGCTGCCCTTCCCCGGCACGATCTGCGATGTGCCGGGTGTCTGTGCAGCGGTACTCGACGCCGCCGCATCCGGCGAACTGGCGGGCGCGACGCGACGACCGACCGGTGAACTGCTCGACGCGCTCGACCTGCATTATCGGATTCACTGGGCGGTGCGCGACGCGAGCCTGGGTAGGCGCGACTATCCCGCCGACGTCATTCCCGGCGTCGTGCTCGAACGGCATTACGCGCTGAACTGGCTTTCTCGCTTCGAGGACGCGGCATGGGACGACGTGGATACACCCACGTGATCCGCGCACGACACGAGGGCCATGCCGTATCCCTGGTTGCGCCCTCACGACGTGCCGGCTTTCCGTGGCAGGCGTGGCATACCCCGGACGTCGCGTGACGCGATAATGGCTCGAGGGAACCCTCCCAACCAATCCTTGCCGGCGGCGCCATGAAGATATCGTTTTCCTGCACGATGTGCGGTCGCTGCTGCCACGGATTGCGGCTGCCGCTTAGCGTCGACGAGGCGTCGCAGTGGTTGGCGCGCGGGGGAAGCGTCGAACTATTCTGCGAAGCCATTCCCTGGCCGGATGAGCCGGCGCCCGACAACGGACCGGCGGCACACAAACGACGGCGCTCGTTCCCTGCCGTGAGCGGCCAACTGCCCATCCGGGTTATCGTCTCGCTGATGGCGTCGTTTCCGGACGCCTGCCCGAACCTCCTGCCCGACATGCGTTGCGGCATCTACGACGAGCGTCCCCGGGCGTGTCGTGTCTATCCCGCCGAGGTCAATCCCCATGTGCCTTTCGATCCGGCCACCAAGCTCTGTCCGCCCGACGCGTGGGCGAGCGTGGCCACGTTACGCGATGACACCGGGGCATGGACCGATCCCGAGGTCGCACGGTCGATCACGGCGATGCGCGACGCCGACGCACGGGATGCGCGCGTCAAGTCGCGGCTCTGCGCATCGCTGGGGATCGATGTCGCGGGCTTGAGCAACGAAGCGACGGTCGTGCATCGTCCCCTGTCCGAACGGCTGGCGGATGCCCTGCGACGGGCACAGCGCGACGATACCGACACAGGCGGCCATCGCGACTGGCGGCTCGCGTCGCATCGCCGGCACACGATGCAGCTCCTGGCGCAGGCCTCGTGCCATGCGGTCGATGCGACGGCCCTCCCGGATGCCCTCGCTTTCCTGGGGTTTGTACCGGGCGATGAGGCGGCGACGGGCGCTTGAAAGACCTGCGTTGAGAAACCTGCGGCGCGCCTTCCGGATCGCAGGGAATCTCACCGACGATCGACCAGCCCTGCCGCGGGTACGACCTTGGGAAACGTGATATACGAGCGAACACGCCCCGGGGGAACGCGATGCCGAAGATATCGAAACGCCTCTAGGCCTGGCTTCTTGCCGCCCCGGGCATCTCAGCGGCCGTCACGGCCATCGCCCAGACCCCTGCCCCAGTGGAAGCACGTGTTCTCTTTCCTCCATCGCCGTTCATGGGCAGCGACGGTCTCGCTCATCTGGCGTACGAGATCCAGGTGACCAACGTGTACGACGACTCCGGAACGCTGAAGGTTTCCGACGTAGAGGTCATGGATGAAAGACACCGTCGGCTTCTTCACCTGGACGCGAACGACGTGGCCCACGCCTTTCGCCCTGCGGCGAAGGAGAACGGTCCCGCCACCCTAGGACCGGGTAAAACCGGAACCGTTTTCGTCTGGGTCACCCTGTCGCCCAACGCTCTACCGGCGTCGCTCACGCATCGCATCGTTCTTGCCGACGAGAAAAACGTATCGAGCGCCGTGGATGGCGTACCGCTGACCGTCTCACCGCCGTCGTCGCTTCGCCTGGGTCCACCCTTGCGCGGTGGGCGTTGGCTCGCGCATGAAGGCCCCGGCAACGCGCAATCGCACCACTGGGGTAGCCTGGTGGCGGTCAACGGATCGCTGACCATTCCCCAGCGCTATGCCATCGACTTCGTACGCATCGATACCGACGGGCGAGCGTTCACACCGAAAAACACATCGCATGGGAAACGGCTTTCCGACTGGTTCGGCTTCGGCACACCGGTGCTGGCCGTCGGCAAGGGGCGAGTCGTCGCGGCGCGCGACGGCCAGGCGGACCACGAGCCATTGACCGCGCCAGCAGCGTCTGACGCGTTATCGCTCAACGGCTTGTTTGGCAACTACGTGGTCATCGACCTGGGCGGGGGTGCATTCGCCGCCTACGCGCACCTACGGAAGGGATCGGTGCGCGTGACATCGGGACAGCAGGTATCCCTCGGCGAGGTGATCGGTGAACTGGGCGAGTCAGGCAGTTCGGCGGCGCCGCACTTGCATTTCCAGGTCAGCAACGCGGCAACCTTCGAGGAGTCCCAAGGGATGCCCTACGTCTTCGACCGGCTCAGCGCGTGCGGAACGGAACACGAGGCCCAACTGTTCGGCTTGGGCGATCCCTGGACCCCGTCGCCGTGCCATGCAGCCAACGGCACCCTGCCACTGAACGACACTCTCGTTGAATGGCCTGTATCTGCCTTGTAAAACGTAGACAAAAGGGTTGTCAAAAACATTCGCGACGTCTTCCTGACGTCCGAGTCATCCACAGGATCAGCGCGATTCATTCAACCATGTTTCGATGGTCATCACCCAGATTACATGGCGCCTCGCAACCATCGCTCGCGCCAGCAGTTCATCGTCCATCACGGTCAGCGCTTGCGATGCCTTGGCTTGGTCATCAGGCGCCATCTCGCGCTGGATCACGGGGATACAGGGCAACTCGCCGATGGCGATGCCGAGGTCGTCGATTTTCTTTCCTTCCTTGGGCATGCGGGCTTCGGTACTGCGACTTTGGCCACGCGGCACCTCGTGGTAGCTACCGCCGTTTCCAAGCCATCAGATCCACAGGGTCTAACGAAATGGCGGGCACATCGCCAACGTGACGACGGACTCGAGACCTGCGGGTAGCCTGTGGTGATATCTCAACGAAGTGATTCCCCCACGTCTTCAAGACCGCCGTAAAAATGCCTCATGAAGCGCCTCACCTTGCGCATCCGACAGACCTGTCACAACAACAGCGGAACTGTCCCAGAACACTATTTCAAACGTCGCCCCGGGCACTTGAGGGGCATAGGGTGCCAGGGCCCATATTTCTCTATTGCCGTCAGCGAACGGTTCTGTGGCGATGATCGGCCTTTCGCCCTTAGCCACTGCGTCAAAAATACCCCACGAAAAATTTGGTTCATTTGAGGAATAAAGAGCGGCCATATCCTCCCCGGAAATCCATCGATCTTTGATCGGCGTCGGCCAGGGGCAACCTTCCAGTTCGGACACGTACCAATCAAAGTCGGTGATCTGGATACCCATCGCATCCGTGACCGCGATCAGGGAAGGAAGCGGTATACCTTCAATCACGATTTTCATGATTTCTTGCCTTTTGAAAGGTCATAGAGTGGGAGGAATCGGCCTATCGGGCAATGGCTCTGTCGGTCCTCTTTGCGGTGTACCTCCCGTCGGATTGGGAATATACCGATGCTGATGAGGCGAAGGGTGCGAAGACGGTCTGCCATGATCCGTGAAGTCGATGTCGCGAACGGGTTTACCTTGCTTATCAAATTCTCGAGCTTGGTCATAGGCTCCATTTCTTCCGGGTTTCCTCCCGAGCTGGCTATATGGACCCGATGCTTCTGGGTCTGGCGTTGGATTGCCGTTTATATCCCTGGGTAGTGACCGGTCAGGAAAGGCACTTTCGGAGCCTTCAACCACATCCTTGGCCACCTCGTCTCCGGCCGTTTCTACTGTGGAAGCCACATCTACCGCCGACTCCCCAGCACCTGCTATATCCATGGCCGAACCCACCGAAAGCAGTTCGGGCACCAGTTCTGGGGCTATGGTAGAGAGAACCGCTCCCGCCTCCACAAGCGCCTTCCGTGACGCCGCCTGATTTATCTTGGCCTGGCGAGTGGTGTCTCCAGGGTAGTACAGGCACTGCGCACACTGCCTACCATCGGGGTCTACCTGGGTCGTGGGATTGTTTCCCGCATAGCCGTAGCGATTGAACCCATAGATATCTCCAGGATTAGGAGGCATCGGGTCGATGCTAAGAAAGCGTCCAACGGCGGGACCGTAATACCGCGCCTGCATGTAGACCGAGCCAGTGTCGGTATCGTTGACGTGCCCGGTGTATCCCGGCCCTTCCTCCGGCGCACCGCGGGCAACTGCACCGTAAGGCCGGTAGTCTGTGGTGGTAAGGACGTTGCCTGCGGCATCTGTCGTCGCTAACACGGTGCCTTGCTGATCGGTGTAGTAATACGTGGGTGTCTCGGCAGCATGGGTTAACCCAGCGAATGCCAGCAGCACGAAGGTTACGCAAGCGAAAATTCCCACGGAATTACGCCTGTGAAAGGCTGCGGCTCGCAGTTCTAGCGGTGCCCACATTACGTCGAACGCCCTCGCGACAATCCACGATCCCCGCACCTTTTTAATCGAATACATAGCCATTCCCCTCAGTTCGCTACCGAATAATCCGAGCAGCCCACGTCATTACATGCTCGGACTAGCGCGCCGTAAGTGATCGGCTTGGTAATCGATACGTTGCTGGCGAGCGTTGCGGATAGCGCTGTACCGGAGTACAGCAAGGCGCGGGTGTCAGTGCGGACCATTTCGTAACGCGTCGCGTTGGGCACCGCATTCCAGGACACCGTGTACTTAACTATTTTGCCGTTACCTGTTTCGTCCTCACGCGCGACCGGGGCCGCAGGGATGAGGGTGACCACGACCGTCGCCTGGGCGCTCCACGGACCACAGCCACCCGCATCGCAGGCCTGCACCTGATAAACGTACGTGCCGTTGCCCCGACCGCCCGTCGACCACGACGTGGCATTCGCCGCCTGCACCACGGTCGCGCCGCCAGCATTGACGCTTTCGATGAGCGTATAGCTTGTCGCGCCTGCAACACTGGTCCAAGAGAGCCCATAAGCGCCATTCGTGCTGGTGCCGCCACCACTCAATCCCGGTGCGGATGCGGGCGCCACATTGACAGTCACCACGCCACTGCCAGTAAAGCCGCTACATCCGTTGGCGTCGCACGCCCGCACCCGAAAACTCACTGTGCTCGTGGCGCCGAAGCCGACGACCGTCGATGTGGCCGGGCCGCTATAGATCGCTGCCCAGCCGCCGCCATTGACGCTTTCGTCCACTTCGTAGCTCGTCGCGTAGGTGGCTGCGCTCCAGCTCACCGGGACCGATCCGGTATTGACAGAAGGCACTGAAATCGCGGCCGGGGCTGCGGGAATGTGCCGGATCGCCGCCGTGTTGCTCGCCGTCCAGGTGCTGCATCCGTTAGCGTTGCATGCCTGCACCTGGAAGACGTAACTGGCGTCCGCAGGCTGCGACACGGTCAAGGTCGTACCGGAGATGCCCGACACGGCCTGCCAAGTGCCACCATTGATCTGCTCCTGAACGTTATAGCTGCTGGCGTTCGCCGATGCGCTCCAGGAGATCTGGATGGACGAGAGGTCGGTAGCCGCGGTGGCCGCCACACTCGCGGGAGCCGCCGGCGCGGATACCGACGGCGGCACCACGGCCTTGCCCGATCCCGGCAGCACGACATCGGCGCCCCCATTCGGCGATTTGCCTACGACGTACAGCCCCTGTCCGGCGTGAGCGACACGGAAGGCATCTGACAAGGGAATATCGAAGCGGTACGCGCCGCTACCCACATGGCACACCTGCGCGACCGCAGCCTCACTGGCGACGTTGGCCGTGAAGGTGCCCATCGACGCGCCCACTCCCGGGCCACCGTTGACGAACGCCTCCACTTGGATG
>CAJYHU010000350.1 GCA_913774655.1 uncultured Luteibacter sp.
GCAAGCTTGCCGATGGTGGTGGTCTTGCCCACGCCATTGATGCCGACGGTCAGGATCACGAACGGCGTGTGCGTGCCCACGTCGAGTGGGCGCTCGACGGGTTTGAGCAGGGCGACCAGTTCGGCGCGCAGAGCGGTGAGCAGGGCCTGCGCGTCGGCGAACTCGCGCTTGTGCATGCGCTTGCGCAGCGCTTCCACCAGCCGGGTGCTGGCCTCGACGCCGACATCGGCGGTGATCAGGGCGGTTTCCAGCTCGTCGAGCAGGTCGTCATCGAGCTTGGGATGGCGCACGAAGAGCGAGCTGAGGCTCTTGGCGAAACCGCTGCCCGAAAGGCGTTCGCGCCAGCTGCGGCGTGCCGGCTGCGAGGCCTCCGCGGCGGCTTCGGCGGCGGCGCTCGCGTCGAACTCGCCCGAGATCTCGGGCACCTCCGGTTCGGCCGGCGCGGTTTCGGCCAGGGCTTCGGTCAGGCCTGTCGCGGCGTCGGTGGACGCCGGGTCGGCGGCGCTGGCCCGGACGTCATCCTCGACGGGCGTGGCCTCGGGGGCCGGGGCGGCGTCGGCGGGCTTCTTTTTCCAGAACTTGAGCATTGCGCGGCGGATTCAAAGACAATAGGCGAATGCTAGCACTCCCGCCCCCACTGGCCGCTGATCGATGAACGGGACCGGCCGCATCCGTGTCATTGGCGGAAGCCTTCGCAACTCGCGGCTGGATGTCCCGGACCGGCCGGGACTGCGGCCGACCACCGACCGGGTGCGCGAGACCCTGTTCAACTGGTTGCAACCGGTGATCGAGGGCTCGCGCTGCCTCGATCTCTACGCCGGCACGGGCGCCCTGGGCATCGAGGCGCTTTCCCGTGGCGCGGCGATGCTGACCTTCGTCGAGCGTGAGCCGGCGCTGGTTGCCGCGCTCAAGGCCAACCTCGCCCGGTTGAAGGTGCAGGCCAGCGTCGTGGCCGACGATGCCGCGCGCTGGCTCCAGGGGGGCGGCAAGCCGTTCGACGTGGTGTTCATCGACCCCCCTTTCGCCGACGGCGCCTGGGACACCGCGGCGACACTGCTGGAAGAAGGCGGCTGGCTGTCCGCCTCGGCCTGGATCTACGTCGAATCCCCCCGCGCCGCCGTGCTGCGCCTGCCGGCCAGTTGGCAGCCGCATCGCCAGGGGCAGGCCGGGGAGGTTGCCTACACCCTCTATCGCCGCACCCTTTCCGATCCGTTAAGCTAATCCGCGTTTTCCCTTGCCTGCGTTCTCCATGACTCCTCCGCCGGTCAATCCGCGTCTCGCCGTCTACCCCGGCACGTTCGATCCGATCACGAACGGCCACGCCGACCTCGTGTCGCGCGCCGCGCCGCTGTTCGACCGCATCGTGGTGGCGGTGGCCGAAAGCCGCAGCAAGGGGCCGGGCTTCAGCCTCGGCGAGCGCATCGCGCTGGCCCGCCTGGCGCTGGCCGACCTGCCCAACGTCGACGTGCGCGGTTTCGACTGCCTGCTGGCCGACTTCGTGACGGAGATCGGCGCGGGGGTGATCCTGCGCGGCCTGCGCGCGGTGTCCGACTTCGAATACGAATTCCAGCTCGCCAGCATGAACCGTCACCTGATCCCCAAGGCCGAGACGCTGTTCCTGACCCCGGCCGAGCAGTACAGCTTCATCTCCTCCTCGCTCGTGCGTGAAATCGGTCGCCTGGGTGGCGATATATCCGGCTTCGTGCATCCGGCGGTGCAACAGGCCATGCGCCAACGCTGGCGCCATTCTTGAACCTAAAGGTGATCATCATGCGTAAGTTCCTCCTCGCCGCGTCCGTGGCCCTGACCGCCTCGCTGGCCCTGTCGGCCTGCAACAAGTCCGACGACGCCGACAAGGCCTCCACCCAGCAGGAAGCAGCCGTCGCCAAGCCGTCCGATCCGAAGGACACCAAGGCGTGGAGCCAGTTCTTCGGCCAGATCGTGCGCAAGAACATGCAGGGCATGACCGCCGACCGCCCGTTCCCGTACTTCGTGCCGGCCGGTGACGACCAGGAAGGCCAGGACGGTCGCCAGCGCCAGCTCGACAACGTCCAGGGCACCGTGGCCCGTGGTGTTACCCCGGGCAACATGCTCGTGTTCGGTGGCCCGTCGTCGGCCAAGACCGCCGACCTGATCGTCGACGCCTTCAAGAACGCCCAGCCGGGCTCGTTCAAGAACGTGATCGTGCTCTTCATCGGCGACCAGGCCGACCAGCAGCGCGTCGCCGACGCCCTGGCCCCGACCGGTGCCACCTACCGCTTCGTCGCCATGTGACGACGCGTCACGCACCACGCGTGGCTCGTGAAGAAGGGCGCCCTGGGGCGCCCTTCTTCGTTGGGGTGCGACTTGCGCTAAAATGAGTGCATGTCCCTCATGATTCTCGACACCTGCGTCAACTGCGACGTCTGCGAGCCCGTGTGCCCGAACAAGGCCATCTCGCTGGGTGAGTTGTATTACGTGATCGATCCCGACCTGTGCACCGAGTGCGTGGGGCATTTCGACAACCCGCAGTGCGTCGAGGTGTGTCCGGTGGAATGCATTCCTCACGATCCCGATCGTGTCGAGAGCCGCGAACAGCTCATGCTCAAGTACGAACACCTCATGGCGAAGTCGGCTTCCTGAGCCTTCTGGGTTAATCTGGCCGGCAGTAATGACTGTCCGGAGAGACACCCCATGACCCGTCTTTCGTCGTGGCGCCTGATCGCCGCGAGTGCCTTTCTCGTGGCCGGCACAGGCGTGGCGTCCGCCAGGGATGCCGCCGCCGACACGCCGTCGCGCGGTCCGGGCCACGCGGCCATCGCCAGCGCCAACTTCCTTGCCACCAACGCCGGTTTCGAAGTGCTCGGCAAGGGTGGCAACGCGTTCGACGCGGCGGTGGCCGTGTCCTCGACACTGGCCGTGGTGGAGCAGCAGAGCTCGGGCCTGGGCGGTGGCTTCATGGCCTTGCTGCACCGGGCGTCGGATAACCGCGATGTGTTCGTCGACGCCCGCGAGACCGCGCCCAAGGCTGTCGACATGAAGGTCTACGTCGGCAAGGACGGCAAGCCCAATCGCGAGGTGTCCACGCGTGGCCCGCTGTCGGCCGGCATCCCCGGTGAGCCGGCCGGCCTGGCCTGGATGGCCCAGCACTACGGCAAGCTGCCGTTGTCGGTGTCGCTGGCGCCGGCCATCCGCGTCGCGAATGAGGGCTTCCAGCCCGACAGCCGTTTCCTCGGCGCCATCGCCGACCACAAGGACGACCTGGCGCGCTACCCCGCCTCGGCGGCGGTGTTGTTGCCGGGAGGCAATGTGCCCACCGCCGGCTGGACATTGAAGCAGCCCGATCTCGCCCGGACGCTCGAGCGCCTCGCCGCGCAGGGCCGCGACGGCTTCTACAAGGGCGAGACGGCGAAGCTGCTTGTGTCGTCCACGCGCAAGGCGGGCGGCAACTGGACCGCGGCCGACCTGGAAAGCTACACGGTGAAAGAGCGCGAGCCGCTGCGTGTCGACTACAAGGGCTATCGCATCGTCACCGCGCCGCCCCCGTCGTCCGGTGGCGTGGCGATCGCCGAGATCCTCAACATCCTCGGCGGCTACGACCTCACCCGCCTCGACGTGGCGCATGCCACGCATCTCGTCATCGAGGCGATGCGCCGGGCGTTCCGCGACCACAACGAATACCTGGGCGATCCGGACTTCGTGAAAATGCCCCTCGACATGCTTCTGTCGACGTACTACGCCGACGGCCTGCGTGCCACCATTTCGCCCGACAAGGCCACGCCGTCCGATCTGCTGCCCACGGCCATGGCATCGGAGCCGGGCATGCACACCACGCATTTCTCGGTGATCGACGCCGACGGTAACATGGTGGCCTCCACGCTCACGGTCAACCTCGAGTTCGGTTCCACCTTCGTCGCCGAAGGCACCGGCGTGTTCCTCAACGACGAGATGGACGACTTCGCCCTCGTGCCCGGCCAGCCGAACGCGTTCGGCCTGCGCGGTTCGCTCGCGAACGCGCCGGAGCCGGGCAAGCGGATGCTCTCGTCGATGTCGCCGAGCTTCGTGTTCGGCGCCGATCGCACGGCCGTCATCGGTTCGCCGGGCGGTTCGACCATCATCACGCAGGTGCTCGAAGGCATCCTTGCCTTCATCGACGGGAAGGATGCCTCGGGCATCACGGCGCAGAAGCGCTTCCATCACCAATACCTGCCCGATCGCGTGGATGTCGAACCCGGCGTATTCGACGATGCCACGGCCAAGGCGCTGACGGCCATGGGGCATGTGCTGAAAGAGCGTTCGCCCTGGGGTTTCATGAACGTGGTCACCTGGGACCATCGCACCGGCAAGCTCGACGCCGCGAGCGATCCGCGCCGGCCGTCGGGCCTGGGCAAGGTGCAGTGAGGTCGATGCCATGAAACTGTGGTCGCTCATCGGCAATTCGCAACGGCTCGACGGCGGAGCCATGTTCGGCAACGCACCGCGTGCGATGTGGGCGCGCTGGATCGAGCCCGACGAACAGAACCGCATTCCGCTGGCGTGTCGTTGCCTGCTGGTCACCGGTCTGGACGGACGCAACGTGCTGTTCGAAACCGGCATCGGCGCGTTTTTCGAGCCAGCCCTGCGTGAACGCTACGGCGTGGTGGAAGACCGGCATGTGCTACTCGATTCGCTGGCCTCGGTCGGGCTGACGCACGAAGACATCGACGCGGTGGTGCTTTCGCATCTGCATTTCGACCACGCCGGCGGCCTGCTCGCCGCGTGGGAAGACGGCCAGTCGCCGCGCCTGCTGTTTCCCAACGCGCGCTACCTCGTGGGTGCGGAGCACTGGGCGCGTGCCCGGCATCCGCACCCGCGCGACCGGGCATCGTTCATTCCCGAACTGGCGGCGTTGCTCGAGGCCAGCGGGCGGCTCGAACTCGTCGAGCCGAACCGCTCCAGTTCGCTGGGCCAGGCGGTGCGATTCACCTTCTCCGAAGGCCATACCCCCGGGCTGATGCTGGCCGAGGTGGCGGGCGTGGTGTTTTGCGCCGACCTCATTCCGGGGCGCCCGTGGGTGCACCTGCCGGTGACGATGGGCTATGACCGGTGGCCGGAGCGGCTCATCGACGAAAAGAAGACGTTCCTCGACGACAAACTGGCGCGCGGGGTGCGGCTGTTTTTCACCCATGACCACGGCTGTGCCATGGCATCGGTGGCGCGCGACGACAAAGGCCGCTATTCGGCGGTCGATCCACGAGAGACACTGGTGGGGCTGGACGCCTGAGCCAGCGTGAACGGGACGGGGCGGGATGAAATACACGAAAACGCATGACAAGGCCCGCTGGGCGTGGCGAGCGGTGGGTGTCATGGCTCTGCTGGCGGCGCTGGCGCTGATCGCGTGGAATGAACAGCGGCCGATGGCCTACCTCGCCGCCGTCAGCCGGCAGGGGGCTCCGGTGCTGGACCTGGGCGACCAGGGGCGCCCGGGATCCGGCCTGCACGGTTCGACGACCCGCGTCGACGGCATGCCGCGGATCATCGACGCACCGTACGACCGGGAGTTCGGCGTGCGTGCCGAATCCCCGTTGCTGGTGCGGCACGTGGAAATGTTCCAGTGGCGCGAGGTCACCGTAGGCGGGCAGACCCATTACGAACTCGACTGGGTCGATCATCCCGTCGAATCGTCCCGTTTCGCCAAGCCGGCCGGCCACGCCAATCCCGGCGGGTTCCCCATCCAGGGGCGTCAGTTCGAAGCGGGCGAGGTGAGGCTGGGACATTTCCGGCTGTCGCAAGCCATCGTGCGCGCGTTTCCGGGACGGGTAGCGGTGTCGCCCAACGAAAAGACCCTGCCGGCCAACCTGGCGGCGACGTTCCAGCGTGCCGGCGATGACCTCATCACCAGCGCGAAACCCGACGTGCCCCGGCTGGGCGACCTCCGCGTGAGTTGGGAGGCCGTGCCGGTGCAGACCATGACGGTGGTGGCGCGGATCGACGGGGACACGCTGGTGCCGGGTGCGGCGTCGGGCAACCGTCCCGGCTTCGAGGTGCAGGTGGGAGATCGCCGCCTGAGCGACGTCATGCCGGCCACGCCCGAGCCGCCGGAGGCGGTGATGACGGCGCGCGTGCTGGCGGCGCTCGTGGCATCCTTTGGCGTGTTGCTGGCGGCCGCCGGCACGCGCTTCCAGGGCGACCCATGGTTCGCGCTCGGGGCGGGCACCGTCGTGGTGACGGCCGCGGGAGGGCTCCTGTGGTTGGGCACCGACGCGATGGTCAGCAGCGTGTGGTTATTGGTGGCTGTATTGGGCGCGGGGCTGGCGATCTGGCGATCGCAACACCGGCACGCGCGTGACGTCTGACTTTTCGGGAAACCCTCTCGCATGCGCATCACCGGACTCTATGCGGCACTGCTGGCCCTGCTCATCCTTGGACTCGCGGTGCGCGTGATCCTGCTTCGCCGGCGCCACCAGATCGGTTTGGGCGACGGCGGCCACCGCGATGCCGCGTGCGCCATCCGCACGCACGGCAACGCGGTCGAATACGTGCCCATCGCGTTGATCCTTCTCCTGGTGCTGGAACTCAACCAGACCCTGCCCCTGCTGCTGCATGTGTTCGGCATCACGCTGCTGATCGCGCGCCTGGCGCACGCCATGGGCCTGTCGTCGTCGCCGGGCTACTCGGCGGGGCGCGCAGCCGGCGCCGCACTCACCCTGGTGGTGATCGCCGCGATGGCCATGCTTCTGATTTGGCAGTACGCCGTCATCCACCTCCTGACCTGACCGCATCACGAGGGCACAGGAGCGGACCATGTCCGCGAACCCTCGGCGCGGCGACGGTGCGAGGGATTGCCGCCACCGGCACGATGCCGGTGCGTGGGGCGGCTGTGGATCAGGCCTGCGCCGCGGCGGAACCGTCGGCAAACGCGTAGACGTGGTCGGCCCAGCTGGCCGCGTCGCGGTAGATGGTGGCCATCTTGAGCATGTGCTGCTCGGAGTCGGTCTGCAGTTCGCCCTGTTCCCAATGGCGGATCTGGTCGAGGATCGTCGCGAAGGGGCCGGTGCCCTCGAGGAGTGCCTCGCGGATTTCCAGCGCCAGCGGCAGGTGCTCGAGCACGTAGGCCATCGACGCGTTCATCAGCGTGTCGAGCAGCGAGAACAGGCCGGCGGTGAAGGCCATCTCCTGCAGCTCGGGCTTGACGCTGCGAGCCAGTTGCTCGCACATGTGCGCGCGTATGAGCGCCAGGCGCAGCAGCTCGGGCGGACGCTCGTCCATGCCCGACACGGCCATGGTGAAGATCCAGTTGCGCATGCGGTTGACGCCGAAGAACACCGCCGCCTGTTCCACCGATTTCAACTGGCGGGGCAGGGCGAAGTAGGCGGAATTCACGCAACCCAGCAGCTTGTAGCTGAGGATCGCGTCGTCGCGGACGATCTTGCCCAACTCGACCGGGCCGTTGTCCGGATCCTGCAGCGCGCCCATGAGGCGTAGCACGCCGAGCTTGTTCGGGGTGAGCCGCGGCATGTCCACGCGTTCCGGGCGCAGCAGGTAGCGGCCCTGGAAACCGTCGACGTCCTGGTCGGCGTAATCGATAAAGGTTTCGTGCGTGTCGATGCCGGTGACGATCACCTTGACGCCGAAGGCGTGCACGTAATCGATGTGTGCGCGTGCGGCGACGGGGTGGCGATGGTCCACCGCCACCTTCGCGAACTGCACGATCCGCAGCAGCGCGTCGACGCCGGCGCGATGCACGGGATCGGCGGGCAGCGTGAAGTCTTCGAGCATGAACAGGCAGCCATGGCCCTTCAGCTCGCGCAGGCGCACCAGCAATTGCTCGTCGTCGCCCACGTCGGCGCTGATGCTGGCGCCCAGCCGCGCGTTGTGGCGCAGGATGTCGGCATGCTGCACGAGCAGTTCGCGCGACATGTGCAGGAACGCCCGGTTATCGCGCACGAGGCGCTTGAGGCTGCCATCGACGATGGCGCTCAGCGTGGCCTGGGTGTGCGCCAGCGAGGCGGTTTCGATGTCCAGCCCGGCGGGTCGGGGAAAAAGCAGCTCGTAGGCGAACAGCGCCTGCTTGCGATCGAGGACCGGCACGCGAACGATGGGGAGGATGCCATCGTCGTTCACCGCTATCGGCTGGGGGGTTGCTGCCATGTCTATCGTCGTGCGCCGTGGGGTGAGTTCGCGATGGAGGATACTGCGGGGCGTTGGCTCAGACCTGTGCGAGGGTCGCAGAACGGAGCTTGATCCGGGCGGCGCCGTCCGGACCGTAGGTGGAACCGTTCGGGCCGTCGCCGGAGATCACCGCGAGCGCCTGACGGACCTGACCGATCCGCTGGCCGACGATACGGCCGTTGGTGTCGTTGATCCGGCGACACTCGAGCAGGCGATCCACCGTATGCGACCAGCGCGGGTCGTTGAGCGAGTCGATGCCGGCGGCGTCGCTCAGTTGGCGGCGCTCGACGTCGAGCCGCTCGATGCGGTCCACCGAGGCGCCCTTGGCGCGACCCACGGTTTCGATCGTCGTGGCGTCGGCCTGATCGAGCGCCATGCGCTCGTCGATCAGGTGCGCGTGCAACTGGTCGACCTCACGGGCGAGGTCGGCCATCACGGCGGCCAGCGCCGCATCGAAATCGGAACCGTGGGTGGGTGTCATGCCTTGCCGCCGATCTGGCCTTCCATCGCGAGGAACTTGCTGGCGATGGCCTGGGCGTCCGGTTTATAGGTGCCCTCGGCGAGACGGGCGCGGATGGCTTCCACTCGGGCGGTGTCGACGCCTTCGCCACGGCTGGCGGCGTCCAGCGCCTTGGCCGAGTCGGTGATGCGCACGCTGTCGGCGGTGCCGCGCACGGGTGCGGCGGCCGGGGCCTGGCCGGCGGAACCGGCGGCGGCGTTGGGCGTGCGCGCCGGGACGGCGAGCTGCGCAGGGGTAAGGCCGGGTTTGATCGTATTGGTCATGAGGGGATCCTCGGAACGATGTCCTTCGGAAGGCTTATCGGCGTGCCGGGGACGAACTTTAGCGGGCGCGGGGGTGAAAGTGTGATGGATCGACCCTTTGTTTCATGGCAGGACGGCGACGACCCCCGGCCCGCTGATCACCGCGTCGACGATCCGTCCGGACGACGCGTTGCGCACCTTCACGCGGGCCCCGGCGTCGCCGGCACCCATCGCCACGCCGTCGGCGCGGATGGTGACCCCGTCC